>JAEUIG010000467.1 GCA_016795125.1 Planctomycetaceae bacterium
AGGGGTACGATGTCGGCAGCGCCTCGCCGGCGTCGAGTCGCGCCAGCATCCGCTGCGCCCACCGCGCCCTCAGTTCGCCCCCCGCCGCGACTTCCTGTTCCAGCTCGTCACGCGTGGCCGTCGCCAGGTAATCGAGCGTCACCATCTCGAACGCCGTCTTGATCCCAGGCGAGACCGGCGTCAGCGGCCCCTGCAGTCCTTCCTCCACGCCGGCCGCCAGCATGTGACCGTACTTTTCGCAGAGTTCCACGGTCCGCCGGGGCAGCGGATTCTGATCGGCGCCGCACGTATTGACGAACATCGCCTGCGCGCCCGGATGCGCGCGCTCGATCTCGATCTGCGCGAATCCCGGATAATCGCCGCACCACTGCGTAAAGCTGAGCGTCGTCGGGTGGCACGCGTATCCAAAAACGATCGCGTCGAGCCGGCCGTCCCGCACGACAGTCAGGACCGGGACGTTGTGATCCACAGGTCCGGCCAGCGGCGTGCCGGCGGCCAGCAGCGCCGGCACATCCGCCTCGCGGTTGTTACGGCGATTGACGGCGAACGTGCAGTGCCCGTTTCCCTGCTGCAGCATTGCGGGCCGCAGATCGGCGAGAGCTTCGCCAACCAGCTGCACCGTCAGGTCGACCATTTTCTCGGTGTAGGCGTCGACGAGCGCCACCTGCTCGGACTCGACGGGGTAGTAATCGACCAGGTCGTCACCCAGCCTCGGTCCGCAATGATTATGCGAGAACGTGAACATCACCTGCTCGCGTTCAAGCTGGAATCGCTCCTTCAGGTCGTCGAAGACCGGGTCGCTCATCACCTTCGGCACCCCCTGGAAATCGCTGGTGATGAGGACCACGCGATGCCCCTCGCCGTCCTCGAGAGCGACGGCCTTCATGTACAGGTCGTGCAGCTTTCCCTCCGGCGCGCGCCGCCCGCCGTACCCGGCCAGCCACACCGACGTATCAGGCGTAATGACCGCCTTCGACAAGCCCGCCTTCCATCCCGGCGCATCCGCCGCGCCGACGGTCTGCGTAATTCCGCCGATCAACATCAGCACGAACAGGCCGACAACCCGACGATGCATGACGAACTCCTTTGAGAATCCTTGAGCCAGTGGCACCCGCGCGTCAACGAACCATTGACGAGCCGCGCCCGTAAGGAAGCGCACTCAGCGGCGCTCCCTCACGCTCGCGGCTCGTCAGAAACCCCCTCTGACTCCCACTCAACCCGGCGACACCTCAGCCCCACCCTTCAGCGCCGACTCCAAACACGCATCCACCACCTGTTGCGTCCTGAGCGCAACGTCCCCCCAGAACGGATCAGGCTTGCCGCCCAGCGCCAGCTCGCCAAACCGGCGAAACAAGTTCGTCTCCTGCGCGTCCGCATGGCCGTGCGAATGCTCCGCCTGGGTGATCTGCCGAGGATGCCGCAGCTTCTCGAACGTGCACCCGCGCTGAACGAACTCCGTCTGCTCGATGCTGAACACCGTCTCGGCGCCGTTGAATGGCAGCACGAAATCGGACAGGTGCAGATACCCCTTCGTCCCGCTGATCGCCGCCATCTGGTCGTGCGTCGCGATGAACGAGCAGAAGAATTCGGACGACGCCCCTCCCGGGAACACCAGTTCGCCGGAGAACTCGATCGGCACCGGCGCCGAACTGTCGCCGCGCCCGTGCGCCACGAGAATCCTGCCCGTCACCGTGCTCGGCAGAGCGTACTTCATCGCCCACAGCGCAAACCGAATGTTGTACCACCCCAGGTCGCCGAGGCACCCCAGCGGCTCCAGCTCATTGCTGACGCGGATGTTCGTCTGCAGGAATTCGTCCGGAGCGCGAAAACTGAATCGCGACGAAATCCGGCGAATCTCGCCCACGCTCGTGCCGTCATCCAGGATGTCGCGCATCCGCTGCAGTCGCTGCGTATGCATGAACATCACCCCGTCCATGAACTGCACGTTCGCCTTGCGGCAGGCGTCGAGGATCTCTTCAACCTCCCTCGCATGAACGCCGCAGGGTTTCTCGCACATCACATGCTTGCCCGCCTGTGCGGCGCGAATCACCCACTCCTTGCGAATGCCGGTCGGCAGCGGCACATACACGGCGTCAATGTCCGGCCGTGCCAGCAGCTCTTCATAGCTCCCGACCGGTTCCGGTGACGTGGGAAACGGCGAATCCGCCTGGCACTCGGCGACATACTTCGCCGCCCGATCGGCCGTGCGGCTCGCCACGGCCACCAGCGTCCCGTTCCCCGTATTCAGAATGGCCCGCCAGTTTTTGCGGGCAATTCCGGCCGTTCCCAGGATGCCCCAGCGGCAGATATCGCTTTTCATGGTGTCCCACGGAGTTGTTCAGTGACCGTTCATTAACTGACGAACAGTTTCACGATTCGTCGCTGAGACAGCAACTACGCCGTGCTCTCCGCTGTGGCCGGCCTCCCGACCTCGTTGCGGCCGGTCTCCTGACCGTGCCGCTGGCATGACCGCAGGTCTCCCATTCGCACGTCGAGCGTCATTCGGGAGACCTTCGGTCGAATGTGGTGGCGCGGTCAGGAGACCGGCCACAACAAGGAGGCTCAGCAATACGACGCCGACTTTACCCGCCAAATGCCGCGTATCGCTTGACCCCGCGCGCAAACGCCACGCGGTTGGCCATCAGCAGCACGACGATCCAGCCCGCTTCCAGCAGCAGCTCGCGCACCAGCTGCGCATCGTCGTAGCGGCCCAGAAAAATCGCCGGCGGCACATACGCCAGGAACTTGAACGGCAGCCAGTCGATGGCGGTGATCAGCGCCGGCGGCAGCAGGTCGAGCGGCAGCATGTGTCCCGACAGGAAGTAGTTGAACATCATGTAGATGAACAGCAGCGAGCTGACTTCCAGGAACCAGAACGAGATCATCCCGATCAGCGCTTCCAGCAGGAACCCGACCAGGAACGACATGCAGAGCGACGCGATGAACGCCGCCAGCGTCGCCGCATCGGGCCAGCCTGCGAAGAAATCGCGGCACAGCCAGAACACCAGCGCAAACGGACCGGCCGCCACCGCGTAGTACACCAGCTTGTGCGCGACGCGGTGCCAGAACAGGTAGCCCAGCATGTCGATCGGCTGCGTCAGGTACTTCTTGACCGTGCCGTCGCGAACATCCCGCGCAATCCCGCTCGACAGCCCCGGCATGCTCGAAAACGCGCGGGCCAGCATCGCCAGCAGGTAGTAGGCCACCATGCTGTGATAGTTGTATCCCGCGATATCCGCCCGCCCGCTCTGCCCCTCGCGCTGGTCAAAAATCGCCGCCCACAGAAAAATCTGCGTGACGATCGGCAAGAAGCGGAACAGCGTTCCGAGCGCGAAATCCGCCCGGTACACCAGCCGCTCCTCAATGCTCGTCCGCAGAATGATCCACTGCAAACGGGGACGAAACGTCAGCGAGGCGGGCGTATTCACGAATTCGAGCAGTCGGTGTGCAGTGATCGCAGGCCGCAGTGTAGTGGGATCGCGATCTTCGTTGGAGCGTTATCGTTTTGACGGGCCTCGGAACTGTGTTGTGGCCGGTCTCTGACCGAGCCACAGGTTGCGACCGAAGGTCTCCCGCAGGCTGCTCGACGCTGCACGATCGAGAGACCTGCGGTCAGGCCGGGCGGCACGGTCAGGAGACCGGCCGCAACACTACCCACTACCCACTACCCACTACCCACTACCCACTACCCACTCACTTGATCGACCCCAGGTACGCCAGCAAATCCGCCATCGCCTGCTTGTCCACCTGCTGCTCCAGCCCCTCCGGCATGTAGGACAGACCGGTGCTGCGCAGTTCAGCGATGTCGAGCCGCAGCACGGACTCCGACGTTCCGTCGGCGCGGCGCAGCGTCACGCTATTCGCCGTTTCCGTCGTAATCATCCCCGTCACGATCCGCCCGTCCTGGCGCTCCAGCACGTAATTGAGGTACTGCGGCTTTACTTCACGGTTGGGGTCGAGAATGTTCAGCAGCACCGCTTCGACGCCCCGGTCGCGAATCGCTTTCAGGTCCGCGCCGACCGATTCGCCGATGTCCTCCAGCTTGTGGCACACCGCGCACGTCTTGCGGAACACCTCGCGGCCGCGCGACACATCACCAGACAATGTCAGCGCCTGCTGGTAGTCATCCACCACGGTCTGTCGTTTGCTGAGCTGCGTGCCTGAGAACAGCGCCGCGGCGCGCGTTCGGAGCGCTTCATCCCCCGACTGCTGCAGCAGGGCGATCCGGGCCGGATCGAGTTCGGACCGACCCAGTTCCCCCCGTTCCACCGCATCCAGCACCGCCCTCACCCACGCGCCCCGCGCAAACAGCGTCTCGGTCGCCGTTGCCCGAATCTGTGGGCTGAACGTCGGCCACGCCGCCAGGATCAGGCCGGGAATCTCCGGCGAATCAAACTTCGCGAGCAGTTGCAACACCGCCGCCTGCACCGGTTGCGGCGTGCTGGAGGTCAGCAACTGCTCGAACGCCGCACGATGGCCGTCGAATCCCGCCAGCGACAGCGTGCGAACCGCGGCGGCCCGCGCGTCGGGATCGGCATCGGCGTTCAGCGCGACCTCTTGCGCTTGATCCACCAGACCCGACAGCAGGTCGCCGATCTTTCCGTCCGTTCCCACCTGCAGGCGGTCAGGCGCATCCGCCGGCTGCGCCTTCGCCAGCCGCAGCACCGACTGTTGCAGCAACGCCGACTCGCTTTCCGGCAACTGCTGCAGTGCCCGCAGCACGGCGCTCACGACGTCCGGCTTGTTCGCCGCTCCAACCTGGTCCACCAGCGTGCCGAGCAGTTCGCTGCCGTGCGGCGTCGCGCGCAACTCCGGATCAGCCAGCAACGCGGCAAAGAACGGTCCGGCGCACTCGGCCACCGAACTGAGAATCGCCAGGCGCATCCACGAGTCCTCGCCGTCGGTCCCGGCCAGCTTGAGCAGGACATCAACCGGCGCGTCGCCGGACAACGCACCGATCGAATACGCCAGCTGATACCGCACCCGCTGCGACGGATCGTCGACCATCGCCGCCATCTGCTTGCGGATCGACGGATCGTCCGCAAATCCTTCCGCCAGGATGAGTGCGTGTTCGCGGGCATCGGGCGATGCGTCGCCGAGCGCCGGCAGGACCAGCGCCGCATCCAGCGCGTCGAGTCCCTTCAAGGCGTACAAGGCGTGCATGCGGCCCAGCGGCGACTGCGATTCCGCCGCCAGCTTCCGCAGCGGCTCGACCGCCGACCGATCCTGTCGCTGGTACAGCAGTCGCGACGCCGTGTCGCGGTGCCAGCCGTTCGGATGCTCCAGCAGCGCGACCAGTTCGGCCGTCGACGCCTGGCTCAGTTTCGGCGGGGGACGCCTCGCGGCCGAATCGCTCACGATCCGGTAAATCCGTCCGCGATCCTGACCGCTGCTGACATCCAGGTGCTGCAGGATCGGCGGTGCGATGAACGCGGCCCCTTCGATCAGTTCGCGGTACATGTCGATCATGTACAGGTTGCCATCCGGTGAGTTTGCCAGCTGCACCGGGCGAAACCAGTTGTCGGTCGACGCGAGGAACTCGACCCCGTCATCGGCGCGAGGCGCCGTGAACCCCACGCCTTCCGGTTCCAGCCGTGCCCGGAACACGAGATTGCCGGACACTTCTCCGACAAAAACGTTGCCGCGATACTCTGCCGGCCAGGCGTCGCCGCGATAGACCGTCACGCCCGTCGCGCCGGTGAAGAAGCCGCTCGGCTCGCCCCCTTCGTCCGATCCGGGAATCGCGCCCGACTTCCGCAGCCGGGTGCGCAGCACCCGCCACGGCTCGTTCTGGCTCGCGCGGAACAGCTTCGTGAACTTCCCGCCGGGCGCGATGTTGATCGCCGCCGTCGGCGCCTGCAGGTACGGATTCCGCGCGACGTACCGGCCGTCGTACATCACCATGTGCGTCGGCTCGCTGTTCCCGCACACGAATGTGCGGTCCCAGTCGTCGAACGACATGCCATGCTGTCCGCCCCCGCTGGTCAGCTCGAACTCCCGCGACCGCGGATCGAAGATGAATCCCTGCCCGCGCACCGACGCCGTCGGCGCATCGGGCCGATCCGCCCGCCGCACCTCGCCGCCCGAAATGTTCGTGCAGACGTGGAACCGGTTGTCGAGGCCCCAGCGGAAGGAGTTCAGCATTCCTTCGCCGGCATGGTCGCGCCCGAAGCCGGTGTACACCACCTCGCGGACATCCGCACGACCGTCGCCGTCGGTGTCCTTGCAGTACAGGAGGTCCGGCGTCGCGCCGATGAACACGCCCCCATCCCAGCACGCGACCGCCACCGGCTGCTCGATCGGATCGAGAAACGGATGTGCCGTCTCATACACGCCGTCGCCGTCCAGGTCCTCCAGCAGCGTCACCACCCCGTGCGCCTTCGCCTCGGGATTGGCGTACTGGTTGTATTCGACGAACTCGACGACATACATCCGCCCGTCTTCATCGAAGTCGAGCGCAACCGGATCGCGCAGCAGCGGCTCCGCGGCGACAAGTTCCACGTGAAACCCCGGCCGCACCTGGAACGACTGCAGCGCATCCGCCGGAGCCAGCGGCTTCAGACGCGGCAGCTCGCCAGAATAGTCAGCATCCGCGGGCACGGCCGCTGCTGCCACCGTCGTTGCCTCGGCAGCGGCCGGACTCGTCGTTGTTGGTTTCGCGTCGACTTCGCCCGGCGCGGCCACCGCAGGAAGTTTCGTCGTTTCCGGAATCTGGCTGCCGGCGAATACAACCAGGATCAGCGTCAGCGCCGTCAACAGTACCGCAGTTCCCCGCATGATGGAGTGCCTCAACGATGCTCGTGGTGATCAAGCTGCCGGTCCGAGAATAGTCAGACCGCCGCACTCCAACAATCAACACCAGTTGTGGCCGGTCTCCCGACCGAGCCACACCGCGTCTCAGTTGTGGCCGGTCTCCCGACCGAGCCACACCGCGCGACCGCAGGTCTCCCACACTGTCAGCCGCTCCGCCACCGGGAGACCCGCGTTCGAGCAGGCGGCACGGTCAGGAGACCGGCCGCAACTTGAGACCTGCCGCAACTCCAAGTCATCGCCGTTGACATTCTCGCGCACCCCGAATGGAATGATCCACCCTCCCTCCTCACAGGAATTCACCATGCGCTCGCGATTCGTCTCCCTACTCCTGCTGCTGGTTACTGCCCCGCCCG
>JAEUIG010000519.1 GCA_016795125.1 Planctomycetaceae bacterium
CTAGCGCCAGCAAGCGCACGCATTGTACGAGCCGCGACCGTAAGGGAGCGAATCGACGGGTCTTGCGCTCCCTTACGGTCGCGGTTGGTGCAGCGTCACAACTCAGAATCAGGGTGCCACTGGCTCTGCCCGTGAGACGCAAGTTCGGCGCCCAGTGTGAATTGCACTGGCGACGCCAGTGGCACCCCACCCGAACTCTTTGCAATGACGCTGCACTGGCTAAGAGCCTATCCGAAAACCGGAACGGGGTGGCCGGGGCTGGACCGAAGGGAAGCCCCGGTGTGTGTTCGCCGGGGTTTCGCGTTGCTCCAACCCCGGCCACCCGGCTGGTTTGCAGTTCTCGGATAGGCTCTAAGTGCGCTGCTCGCAACACGCCGCTGATGTGTGTGCAATTCTCCAGAGTTCTCCCACGCGCAGTTGACGGCGGGCGTACTATGGCAGTACATTGCCACTGTTAACTGGTTGCCACTTCCGCCGGGCGGCTCCCGCCTGGCTGCTCCCTGCGGAGACTGCGATGGGAAAACGCAAGTCGGCGCGCGACCTCGGAAGGCGCGAGCGCCAGATCATGGACGTCATCTTCCAGCTCGGCGAGGCGTCCGTCTCGGACGTGCTCGACAAGCTCCCCGATCCCCCCAGCTATTCGGCCGTCCGCACGATGATCCGCCTGCTGGAAGCCAAGGGCTTTCTGCGGCATCGGCAGGAGGGGAACCGGTACCTGTACCGGCCGACGCAGTCGCATGGAACCGCCAGCCGGTCGGCGCTGCAGCATCTGCTGGCGACGTTCTTCGGCGGCTCGGCGACCGACGCCGTCGCGGCCATCCTCGATATCTCCGCCGACGAGATGACCACCGACGACCTCAAGCGAATGGAAATGCTGATTGAACAGGCCCGTCAGGACGGACAGTGATGAGCGTGTTGGCGACGCATCGAAGATGCGTCATTGCCCCACTCACCAGACGGCCAGACACCCCTTTCCTGAACCTCGCCCATGCAATCCTTCATCACCTGGGCCAATGCGGCCGGCGGTCATCCGCTGCTGGCGGCGGCGATCGATGCGATTCTGAAAAGCAGCGTGCTGCTGATCCTCGCGGCAATGGGGTCGCTGTGGCTCGGTCGAGCATCCGCGGCCGTCCGGCACCGGCTGTGGTGCCTGACGTTCGCCGGGCTGCTGTTGCTGCCCGCGCTTTCGTTCGCGCTGCCGGCGTGGCGAATTCCAGTTCTACCGCCGGTTGAAGCACTGGAGCTGCCGACGGCGGAGATCGCCGAGCCGGCGCTGTCTGCAACCCCCGCAGTGTCGCCGGCGCTCGTTGCCGGCGATTCTCTGGACGGCGCGCCGGCAATCCGGCCGATGGAGCCGGGGGCCGAGTTGCTGCGGCAGCTCTCCTCGGAGCCGGTCGCCGCAGATGGTGCCGCAGCCGGCGACGCCCAGTCCACGGCGACGATTGCAGCCGTGGAACCGGCTCCTGCTTCTCTTGGCCCGCAGGTTCTGCTGTGGGTCTGGCTGGCGGGCACGGCGTGCGTCGCGTTGCCGCTGCTGATCGGCCTCGCACATAGCGCGTGGCTGGGGTGGCGCGCCAATCGCATTACGGATGCGGCATGGACCGGATTGCTGGATGAGCTGCGCGGCCAACTGCAATTGCGGCGACGCGTCTCGCTGCTGGAGCTGCGGCAGCCGGTGATCCCCATGACGTGGGGCGTCGTGCGGCCGGTCGTCATCGTTCCCCAATCGGCGCAGCAATGGCCGGAGCGACTGCGCCGATTTGTCCTGCTGCACGAACTGGCACACGTCAAACGCTGGGACGTGCCGTTCCAGCTGCTTGGTCGCCTGGGCTGTGCGGTGTACTGGTTCCATCCGCTGGCGTGGTACGCGCTGCGCCGGCTCCGGATCGAACGCGAACTGGCATGCGACGACTGCGTGGTGACGACCGGCGAGCGCCCGTCCGATTACGCCGAGCAGTTGCTGCAGATCGTCCGCACCTGCCGCCCCGCGGGATTCGCGAGCGTCGGCGTGGCCATGGCGCGAACGAGCCACCTGGAAGGGAGAATCCGCGCGATGTTCGACAAGGCGCGGTCTCACCTTCCGCTGACCGCTCGCGCGGCGCGCACCCTCTCGATCGCTGCCGCGCTGCTGGTGACAACCGTCGCCGTCGTGCGACCGGCGGCGCGGGAGGCGGAACCGGTCGATGAGGCGGCCGCAGCTGCAGACCGCGAGAGCAGCCAAGCCGTCGCTGTCGTCGAGTCTCAGCCGGTGGACGAGGACGAGCGGTCGTACTCGGGACGAGTCGTCGACGCCGCTGGCCGGCCGTTGGCGGGCGCGACCGTCCGATTGGCGACTTACTCTGAAGAGAAAATGGACGAGAAGTATCTGCAATCGGTCGCGACGGCGGACGCGGACGGGCGATTCCAATTCACGCTCACTCCTGAAACGCGGGCGCTTGTCGATGCGTCCGAGTCCGTCTGGTCGGCGGTGCTGATCGCGGAAGCCCCGAAGCACGGTCTGGATTCACTCCACCTGGACGTTTTTGCTGAACATCCAGCGGCCGGTCCCAGGCACGACGAGTTCCGGGCACACATCGAAAACTCTATCGGGAAGGAGCGCTTTGCGGAAAGAACGTTGATTCTGCGGCCGTCGCCGCGGCCGATTCGCGGACGACTGCTCGACCTCGAAGGATTCCCGCTCCCGGATGTTGTCGTGCGCGTGGAGTCGGTGACCCAGCCGGACATTCCGCTGCTGCTCAAGGCACTTCAGGAGAAGTCAAAGAACCGCTACTACGAGGCGGTGAATGCGAGCGGCTCGACTGGCGGAGTCTACCAGCCGCATGCCGGGCGACTCCTTCCTTCAGCGACCACCGACTCCGACGGCCGCTTCGAATTTTCCGGCATCGGAGAAGACCAGGTCGTCAGCCTGTCGATCAATGGAACGGGCGTGGAGGCGCAGCTCATCAATGTCGTCGGCCGTTCGATGGAGCCGTCGCAAATCCCGCACATCGATCACTATCCCAACGGCGCCAAGGATGTCTTCTTTGGCTGGGACTTCACGCATGCCGTCGGTCCGTCGATCCCGGTAATTGGTGTCGTCAAGGATGTGGACACCGGCGAACCAGTCCCCGACACGGCGGTGCGGGTTGAGCGTCTCTTCAGCGAAGGCGGCGGTGCGGTCGAAGGTCAGCTGCGACTGGACACCGCACACATGCACACGACGACCGACGCCGAGGGCCGCTTCCGGCTCGACGGTATGCCGCCGGGCATCGGTCACATCCTGGAGGCCAGGCCGCCCAAGGAACTGCCGTACCTGATGGCGTCCCATTCCGTCACCCTGGAACTGGACGAGTCTGCGGGAAAGGAAATCGAGATCCTGGTGAAGAAGACGCTGTGGATTGAGGGGCGCGTCACCGACAGACAGACGGGCGCTCCGGTTCTCGCGTACGTGGATTACCTCGCGCTCGAAAGCAATCCCCACACGCTCGACAAGCATGGCCTGCAGCAGGCGTTTCTCCTGCATCGCTACCGGACCGACAGCGACGGCCGCTATCGGATCCCCGGGCTGCCGGGTCCGGGCATCGCAATGGTCCTCGCCATCGGCGACCGCGGCTATCCACGGGAAGTGGGGGCGGAAACCGTCGAGGGCTACGACAAAGACAGCCGCTACATCCCGACGAATCCCGTCGGCTACCCGTTGTCGAACTGGAACCTGATTCGCTCCATCAATCCGGCCCCGGAGGACACGACCTTCACTTGCGACTTCGAACTCGACGCGGGCCAGGCAGTGGCCGGACGCGTCGTGGGTCCCGACGGCGTTGCCGTCACTGATTTCAGCGCGAACGGGGAGGTCGTGAATGACGTCTTCTGGAAACGGCATTCCGACGGAGGCTTTGCGGTTCAGGGCTACGATGGAACAGGACCGCGCCGGGTATTCATCAAGTCGCCCGATGAGTCGCTCATCGGTCAGGTCCTGCTGGAAGGCGCGGCACCAGAGGAGCTGGTGGTCACGCTCGAGCCGGCCGTGCGCGTCACCGGTCGCCTCATCGCGCAGGAAACGTCGCTGCCCGCCGAGCGCTTCAGCCTGTATTGCGATTCGTCGTCCGTCGGTCCGTTCCGCATCGCCGACAATTGCAACACCGGCGACGATGGTCGGTTCGAAATCAAGGGACTGGCGGCCGGACTCACCTATGAGATTGATACCGCCAACCCGCAGCATTTCAGCAGCGGAAAAAACGACTTCTCGATTGATCTGACGCAGGCCAAGCCGGGCGACGTCGTCGAGATCGGCGACGTCCCGAATCGACAGCCAGAGGATTCTGCGGCCAGGCCGGCTGCGAAGATGAAGCCAGAGTCGGGCGGCGAACAGCCGGCTGCCGGCTCGACGATTTCGACTTCGTTGCGTCTGGATGAAGAACCGGCCTCCATCACCGTCAGCGGCACGGTTGTCGATGCGGACGGACAGCCGGTGCCGGGCGCGTTCGTCGCGGTGGGCGCGACCGATCC
>JAEUIG010000525.1 GCA_016795125.1 Planctomycetaceae bacterium
CGGCCCGCGGACGACGCCCACGGTGGAGGGGGATCGCGTCTATGCACTGGGCGCGGAAGGCAAGCTGTTCTGCGTCAAGTCGGCGACGGGCAAAGTGGTCTGGCAGCATGATCTCAAGGAGGAGTACGGCGCCGCGACCCCTTACTGGGGGCATTGTGCGCATCCGCTGATTCGCGGTGACTTGCTGATCGCCCTTGTCGGCGGCGAAGGAACGGGAGTCGTCGCCTTCAACAAGCTGACCGGCAAGGAGGTCTGGCGCTCACTCACCGCGGGAGAGATCGGCTACTGCCCGCCGACGCTCGCCACCGGCACGGCCACGCCCCAACTCCTGATCTGGCTCCCAGACCAGGTTCACGGCCTCGATCCACAGACCGGCGCCGAGCTGTGGTCGCTCCCGCTGAAGCCCGATTACGGCATGTCGATTGCCGCCCCTGCTCAGGCCGGCCGGCTGGTGTTCTTCTCCGGTGTGGGGAATCAAAGCGTCCTCCTCGAGCTCGCGGACGACGGCTCCGCGCCGCGCGAAGTCTGGCGCGGCCGGAACGACACATCCGTCTCGATCGCACATGCCGGCCCGCTCGCCGTGGACAATGCACTGTTTGGCTGCGATGAGAAGGGCTGGCTGCGCGGCGTCGATCTGCCGACAGGAGAGCGGCTGTGGGAAACGCTGGAGGCGACGGAACTGCAGCGCCCGGCCGGCTACGGCACGGCGTTTCTCGTCAAGAACGGCGATCGTTGGTTCCTGTTCAACGACAGCGGAGACCTGGTGGTGGCCGAGATCGATCGCGACGGGTACCGCGAGCACGGGCGGTTTCACGTCCTCGAACCGACCGGTGACGCCTTCGGCCGTCCCGTCGTCTGGAGCCACCCGGCCTTCGCGCGGAAGTGCCTGTTCGCCCGCAACGACAAGGAAATCGTCTGCGTGTCGCTGGCAGAGGAAACAGGAAACAGGAATTAGGAAGCGGGAGCTAAGAAGGCGGCAACAAACGGAAGGTCTTCATGGCAATTGTCGGCACTGAGTATCAACCCTAATTCCTAATTCCTACCTCCTGATTCCTGTCTCCTCATGCTCACCACCGCTTTCCACTCCTGGCATGTGGCGCACGGCGCGCGGCTCGTCGACTTCGCTGGCTGGCACATGCCGATCCAGTACACGACGATCACGGAAGAGCATCACGCGGTGCGCCGGCGCGTCGGACTGTTTGACATCGCCCACATGGGGCGCCTGCGGTTCAGCGGGCCGGACGCAGCGCGACTGCTCGACCGGCTGCTGACGAACGACGTCGCCGGTCTCAAGCTCGGCCAGGTTCGCTATGCCCTCGTCTGCCGCGATGACGGCGGCATTCTCGACGACGTGCTCGTCTATCGGTTTGAGGCGTCGTATCTCCTGGTGGTGAATGCCTCGAATCGCATCAAGATTCTCGACTGGATTGCACAGCAGCGGGCGGGCTTCGATGCCGTCGTGACCGATCTGACCCTGGATCAGCCGATGGTCGCCGTCCAGGGGCCGGGCGCAATTGGTGTCGTCGAATCGGTGCTGGAACAGCCGGTCTCCGGCATGAAGTACTACACCGCCGTCGAGTCGGTGTACGACGGACAGCCCGCGATCATCAGCCGGACCGGCTATACCGGCGAAGACGGGTTCGAACTGATCGTTCCAACAGCCGTGGCCGTCCCCTTGTGGGAGCGGCTGATGGCCAGCAGCGCCGCCGAAGTGACCGCGTGCGGACTCGGTTGTCGCGATACGTTGCGGCTCGAAGCGGCGATGCCGCTGTACGGCCACGAGCTGGACGAGTCGATCGATCCGCTGACGGCCGGCCTCGACTTTGCCGTGAAACTTCAGAAGGGAGACTTCCACGGCCGCGCCGCCTTGCAGCAGCGCGCCGCGTCAGCGCCGGCGAAACGGCGCGTCGGCCTGCAACTCGCAGGACGCCGCATCGCCCGCGAAGGGGCGTTGATCCACAACGGGAACTCACAGATCGGCCGCGTCACGTCCGGCACGTTCTCGCCCACGCTGGAACGGCCCATTGCCATGGCGTATGTCGATGCCGGCTCCTCCGCAGTCGGGACGCCGCTCAGCGTGGACATCCGCGGCCAGCTCGAACAGGCGGAAGTCGTGCCGCTGCCGTTCTACCGCCGCCCCAAGACGGCGTAAGCTTGCAGCCGGGCCATTCGCTACGAACTGCGGTCATGGCCCGTCCAGCCGTGTGAGTCGCAGTCGCAGCGAGTTGGTGATGACCGACACCGAACTGAGACTCATCGCCGCCGCCGCAATCATCGGGCTGAGCAGCAGGCCGAACACCGGGTACAGCACTCCGGCGGCGATCGGCACGCCGAGCACGTTGTAGAGGAACGCGAAGAACAGGTTCTGGCGGATGTTCCGCATCACGGCGCGGCTGAGCAGCACGGCCCTCACGATCCCGCGCAGGTCGCTTCGCAGCAGCGTCACGTCGGCGCTTTCGATGGCGACATCGGCGCCGCTTCCCATCGCTATGCCGACGTCCGCCTCCGCCAGCGCCGGCGCATCGTTCACTCCATCGCCCGCCATGGCGACGACCTTCCCGGCATCGCGCAGTTCGCAAACCCGCTGCTGCTTCCGTTCCGGCCGCACGCCAGCCTCGAACTGATCGATCCCCAGTTGTTTCGCGACGCTGTCGGCCGTCGCCGCATTGTCGCCGGTCAGCATCAGTACGTTCAGGCCCAGCGCGTGCAGCGCGCGGACTGCGTTCGCGGAGGACGGCCGGATCGGGTCAGACACGACGAGCAATCCCGCTGCTGCGCTGTCGACGGCCGCGAACAACACCGTATGACCGGCGGCCTGCCACGTCCGGGCGTCAGCGGCAAAAGGATTCGGCGACGGGACACCATGTTCCGCGAGAAAGTCCGGCTTGCCGATGAGGATTTGCCGCCCGTCGACCGTTCCAGCGACTCCTCCGCCGGTCGTCGACTGGAATTCCGTCGCTTGGGAGAGTGTCAGCCCGCGTTCCGCGGCCCCCTCCACGATCGCACGTGCCCGCGGATGGTCGCTGCTGCGTTCCACCGTCGCGGCGAGGCGCAGCAGTTCGGCCTCGGAAATATCGGCAGAGGTCAGGATCGACGTGAGTTTCGGCCGTCCCTCGGTCAGCGTGCCGGTTTTGTCGAGCACCAGTGAATCGACCTTCTCCAGCGATTCCAGTGCGGCGGCGCTGCGGATCAGCACGCCGGCTCTCGCCCCGCGTCCGACTCCCACCATGACGGCCATCGGCGTCGCCAGGCCGAGCGCGCAGGGACAGGCGATGATCAGCACTGCCACGGCATTGACGACCGCGTACGCCAGCCGCGGTTCCGGTCCCCAGATCATCCAGGCGACAAAGGTGATGATCGACACCAGCACGACTGCGGGGACAAAGTAGCCGGAGACTACGTCCGCCACGCGCTGGATCGGCGCACGGCTCCGCTGCGCTTCGGCCACCAGTCCGACGATCCGTGCCAGCACGGTTTCGCTGCCGACGCGCTCGGCCCGCATCACAAACGATCCGCTGCCGTTGATCGTCCCCCCGATCACCGCGTCGCCGTACGCTTTCACGACCGGCATCGATTCGCCCGTCATCAGCGACTCGTTGATGTCGCTGCGACCTTCCACCACGTCGCCGTCGACCGGCACCTTTTCCCCTGGCCGCACGCGGAGCAGGTCGCCGACGCGCACCTGCTCCAGCGGCATTTCTTCGTCGCGGCCGTCGCGGACGATCCGCGCTGTCAGCGGCGCGAGTGACAGCAGTTCACGCAGGGCGCTTCCCGTCCGCCGCCTCGCGCCGAGTTCCAGCACCTGGCCAAACAGGACCAGCGTGACGATTACGGCCGCCGATTCAAAATAGACCTCGACCACGCCGTGCATTTTCAGGGAATCGGGAAACAGCGACGGCGCGAGCACCGCCGCCACGCTGAACAGCCACGCCGCTCCGGTTCCCAGCGCGATCAGCGTGAACATGTTGAGCTGGCGGGAGACAAGCGACCGCCACCCCCGCACGAAGAACGGCCAGCCGCACCACAGCACGACCGGCGTCGCCAGGAAGAGTTGCAGCCATTGAGCGGAGCTCGGTGAAATCCAATTGTGCACCGGCAGTCCGGCCATCGGCCCCATGGCCAGGATCAGCAGTGGAATGCTCAACGCGACGCCGACCCACATCCGCCGGGTCATGTTCCGCAGCTCGGCGTCGGCGTGTTCATCCGCCGCGGCGGTGACCTGCTTCGGCTCCAGGTCCATTCCGCAGATCGGGCACGCGCCGGGCGTCTCCTGTTCGATCTCCGGGTGCATCGGGCAGGTCCAGACCATTTTCGATCCAGCCCCTGCCACGCCGCTCGGTTCCAGCGCCATGCCGCACTTCGGACAATCCCCCGGCCGGTCGCTCTCGACCCCTTCGCACATCGGGCAGTAGTACGCCGCCTGCCCGGGCGCAGGTGATCGCGCCGGCATCGGTTCGCCGAGGAACTTGCGCCGGCAGTGATCGCAGCAGAAGTAGTGCGTCCGCCCGTCGCGCTCGGCCTTGATCGCCGTTCGTGGATCGACCGCCATTCCGCAAACGGGATCGATCGCGGTCTCGACAGCCACCGGTGGCCCGCCGAGTTGGACGACCGGTAGGGACATCGCGTGTCCGACTTGCTCCGGAGGCGTCGCTGCGCTCTCCAGAAACTTGCGCCGGCAACTCGCACTGCAAAAGTAGTGCGTGTTCCCGTCACGCTCGGCGCTCAGCGCGGTCTCGGGATCGACTGTCATGCCGCAGATGGGGTCGATGGCCGTCATGCCGGAATTGTATCCGTTGGAGTTCAGGCTTCAGCCTGCTTGTTTTCGAATCGATGCTTGAGCGCGCGCCGCAGCAGCAGCCTGAAGGCGGCACTCCAACGGCTGAACTCCTACAAGCGAAATCCGCTCGCCGCAACTCTCGTGGCGAATCCATGTTCGGACACAATCGGTGTTCGGTCGGCGAAGACGCGCTGTCCGGGATGGTATAATCGGCGCTGCAGCCTAATTCGGCTCCTTGATCGGAGTCGAAGCGGGGGACCCAGACGTGGATTGCCAGGCAATCCTTGGGGCGCAGAGCCGCATGTGCGACTCGGGGTACTTTCAAGCCCTAGCCCGACAGCTCACCTCGCCGGCGGCCGGAACAGGTGTTTCCGGCCAAGTTGAAAGGGCATTCTCGCGCGATCGCATCGCGATGGTGGGCCCTCACGAATTCGTTGGGGCGTCTTGCGCGCCGTCCGTGAAAGCCCACGGATTGCCGTCCGAGGGCTTGCGCCACGTGCGCGCTGCGCCGCCCCCAGGGAGGAATCGCCATGTTGCTCCTGTTGCAGATGTGTGGACTCCAGGTTCCGTTGTCGTTCAGCGACGCCGTGTTTGCGGCACAGACTTTCCTGGCGGAGTTCCCCGCCGCGAAGCCCGTCTTCAGCGCCGCATTCGCGCTGCTCACCATGCTCGCGCTGATCGCGTTCGGCTGCTGGCTGACGATGCGCAGCATCCCGAACAACTCCGTCGGCGTGGTGGAAAAGCTGTGGTCGCTCACCGGTTCGGTTCCCGAGGGACGCATCGTCGCGCTCAATGGTGAGGCCGGCTATCAGGTCGACCTCCTGCGCGGCGGCATTCACCTCGGGTACTGGCGATGGCAGTACGCCGTGCACACCGCGCGGCTGGTGACGATCCCGCAGGGGAAGATCGGGTACATCTATGCGCGCGACGGCGAGCCGCTGCCTCCGCAGCAGACGCTCGGCCGCGTGATCGACTGCAACCAGTTCCAGGATGCACAGGCATTCTTGAACGGCGTCGTCGATGACAAGCAGAACGTGCAGCGCGGGCAACGCGGCCGGCAGCGGGCCATCCTGCGCGAAGGCGTCTATGCCATCAATCCGGCGCTGTTCATCATTATGACGGAAGACGCCGTGTTCGCGCTGCCGCGCCTGCAGACGGCGCAGGAGCGGGCGCTGGTGCAGAAGTGGAGCCAGGAGCTGACCGACATCCGCGGGTTCGACCCCGTCGTCGTCGGGCGGCAGGTGAAGTC
>JAEUIG010000579.1 GCA_016795125.1 Planctomycetaceae bacterium
GAGAACGGCCCCAGCTGTTCTGCTCCATCCACCAGGAGGATTTCATCGGGGGAAGCCGCCTGCAGGAACTGCTGCATCAGAGTGCGGGCAGACGGCCGCAATTCGCGCCGCAACTGCAGCCAGCGCGTTCGCCGCCCCGACGCATGCAGCCGCACGGCGAGGTCTTCCAGCAGAGTCGTCTTGCCCGATCCCTGGGGACCGCAGATGGCCGCCCGGCAATCCAGCGCGTGGAGTCGCGACAGCAGCGCGTCCCACGACGACTCCAGCGGCGCGTAACGGATCGAGAGAATCCGCTCCACGCGAAACGGATTGTCACGGGCACGGAGTGCGGACATGGGAAGTTCTCAGCGCTGACGCGAAGCCGCGAGCGTGTCAGGGACGGCGTGATCGTAGCAGCGCTCATTGTCCGCAATCGACGCCGCCGCTACGCTGCGCCTGACATTCTCTCACCCGCAGTTCTGGAGCAGCGAGGTTGAACGAGCCTGGTCCCCATTCGCGGCGACACCGCTGGACGGCACTGATCATGTTGCTGGCGATCGTCGCGGGCCTGATCGTGTGGTGGCAGCGGCAACCGGCGGCCGTCAACGTGCTGCTGATCACGCTCGATACGACGCGCGCCGACCGCATCGGCTGTTATGGTCACGCCGGCGCGCAGACGCCCGCGATCAATGCACTCGCGGCGCGCGGCGTCTTGTTCGAACAGCCCCATACGCCCGTCCCGCTCACACTCCCCGCGCACTCCAGCCTGCTGACCGGGCTGTTGCCGCCTGAGCACGGCGTCCGGCTCAACGGCGCCGCCCGGCTCGACTCCGCGATTCCCACCTTGACGGGCGCGCTGCGCGACGCCGGCTACCGCACCGGTGCGTTTGTCGCCGCGATCGTCCTCGCCCGCAGGCACGGACTCGACAGCGGATTCGAAACTTACGACGACGACCTGTCGCTCGCAGAACCAAATCCGGATCAGTCGCACCTGTACCGCGACGGCCGGCACGTCATCGATGCGGCGCTCCACTGGCTGGAACATGGTGATTCGCGTCCCACGTTCTGCTGGGTCCATTTGTACGACCCGCATGACCCCTACCTGGAGCATGCGGACGAATTCGGGAACGAGTTTCAGGGGCGGGCCTATGACGCCGAGATCGCATATGCCGACCGTCAGATTGCGCGCCTCGTCGATCATCTGCGGTCCGCCGGCACGCTCGAGAACACGCTGATCGTCATCGCCGGCGATCATGGGGAAAGCCTGGGCGAGCACGGCGAGCAGACGCATGGATACATGGTCTACGAACCGGCCACGCGCGTCCCATTGATTGTGGCCGGTCCCGGAGTTCCGACGGGCCGGCGCGAGGCAGAACCGGTGTCGCTGGTCGACGTGTTCCCCACCGTGTGCGAACTGCTGCGATTGCCGTCTCCGGCGGAGATCAGCGGCCGATCGCTGGCGGCCGCATTCAACGACCTGCCTCTGGAAGCCATCCCGGCTTATGCCGAGACGATGCAGCCGATCCACGAAGCCAACTGGGCGCCGCTCCAGAGCATCAGCACCGACGGGTGGAAGTACATCCGCACGCGGCGTCCCGAGCTGTACCACCTGGCGAATGACGCGGGTGAAGCGAATGATCTTTCGTCGGCCGAACCTGAGCGTGTGGCGTCCATGGAGGCCGCGCTGCAGGACCTGGAAAGCCGCCTGCAGATCCGGGAAGCTGCCGCAACCGCGCTGGCGCCGGAGGAACGCCGGGCGCTGGAAAGCCTTGGGTACGTTGCCGGATCGGCCACAGCCGCACAGAGTCCGCACAAACTCGACGAACTCCACGACATGAAGGACATGATCGGGCACTTGAACGACTATCGTGCGGCCGTCGAGCTGCTGCATGAGCGCCGCTGGGAGGAAGCTGCCGCGATCCTGGTGCGGGTGACCGCCGCGGCGCCGGACTACTTCAAGGCGCAAACCAATCTCGGCACCTGCTACGCCCAGTTGCAGCGATTCGACGAAGCGGCCACCGCGTTCGAGCGGGCAATCGCTTTGCAACCTGGCCTGGAAACG
>JAEUIG010000655.1 GCA_016795125.1 Planctomycetaceae bacterium
GGCCGATGTCCCGCTCAAAAAGTGGCAGTACATCGTGCTGCATCACACCGCTTCCACGTCCGGCAGCGTCACCACCATCCACGCCGAGCACCAGCAGCGAAAGGATTCCGACGGCAACAACTGGCGCGGCATCGGCTACCACTTCGTGATCGGCAACGGCAACGGCATGCCGGACGGGTTGATCGAACCGACGTTCCGCTGGCACGATCAATCCTCCGGAGCGCATGCGGGCGTCGGGTTGTACAACGAATTCGGGATCGGCATCTGCCTGATCGGCAACTTCGACGAGACCCCGCCGACTCCCCGGCAGCTGGCTGCGGTCAAGCAGATTGTCGCTGCCCTGAAACAGACCTGCGTCATCGAAACCAGCGGGGTGGTGCGTCACGGCGACGTGAAAGCGACCGCATGCCCCGGCAAACTCTTCCCCTTCGATGAAGTCGCCGCGACCCCGCCGGACGTTGCGGGCCTGCGCCCCCGCTACCCGGCCTGGTAGCCGGCCCCCCTGCAGATCTTGTGCAGGCCGCGTGAGTCGCCGCCGGACGCCGATTTCCGCCGCCGTTGGCCAAATGCCGAGTTGCGACGGGTCCAACCGTGTGGGAGACTTGCCAGAAGCGGCCGTTTCGGCCGGTCTCTGCACGCACAAGGACTTCCGATGCGACGATTGACCCTGCTCTTCACGTGCGCCGCTCTGTGGTGCGGCTCCGAGGCAACGGCCCAGGGACTTATCTGGAACCTGCCGGAAGACGGCGCCTGGGTGCGGTACGAAGGGACCTACCAGCAGGTCATCCGTCGCCCCCAGTCCAACGAGGGGGATGAAACCCTCAACTGGCTGCGCAACCTGGAGATCAAATCGGTCGGCCGCGAAGACGCCACGCACGACCTCGACCATGACGGCAAAGAGGTCACCGAACCCTGTCGCTGGCTCGAGTTCAAGGTCACGACCGGCACCAATGTCGAAGGTACGCTCGACGTCGGCCCCGGCGCTGCGGTGATCTACAAGGTCCTCGTTCCCGAATCGGCCATCGACGGCACGCTGTCCGACGACGAGGGCATCTTCAAGGCGTATCTCCCCGTAGCAAAAGGCTTCCGTAAGCTGGGAGACGAACCGGCGCAGCCGCTGACCGCCGAAGTGCTCCATATCTATCCCAACCTGTCGCTGCTTCGTCACTATCGGGAACTTGAGACAACGGCGTCAGAACAGTCGGTTCAGGTGCCGGACGTGGGGACTGTCTCCGCGAGCATCATCCGCGGCCGCACCGACATGGAAACGGGCACGCAGCGCTCACGGAACCAGGCCGAGCTGGTCGTCAGCCCGGGGATGCCGTTCGGGCTCGTGAGTTGGAAAGCGGCGACGGCCACCGAGCAGAAGAACCTCGTTGATGCCCGGTCCACGTTCCAGGAATCCGTCGTGCTGACGGAGGAACTCAAGGCCGTCGCGAGCGGCAATGGCGCGGAATCGGAACTCGTCACGGAATAGCGGCAGCGAGAAAACATCTACGACTCAAGTTCAGCGACCCGGACGCTCCCAAAGCGTCCGGGTCGCTTGCGTTTCTGACCTCGGACCTCCGACCTCTACGCTTCCTTCTGCACCGCGGCGCACTTCAGGATGAGCATCCCCAGCGGGGGGATCGTGAGCACGATGGACTGCGGGCGGCCGTGCATGGCGATCGGCTCGGAGCGAGCGCCGCCGGCGTTGCCGACATCCGACCCGCCGTAAATCTTCGCGTCGCTGTTGACGATCTCCTGATAGAACCCCGGCGCCGGCACTCCCACGCGATACCCCGGCCTGGGCACGGGCGTCATGTTCATCAGCACGACGACCGACTCGCGATGCTGCTTCGAGTGCCGGCAGAACGCGAACACGCTGTTGTGCGCATCGTCGGCGTGAATCCACGAGAAGCCGGCCGGATCGAAATCCAGCTCGTGCAGCGATTTTTCGCGTCGATACGCGGCGTTCAGATCGCCGACGTACCGTCGCAGCCCGTCGTGCTTGTCGAAATCCAGCAGCGCCCAGTCGATCTCGCCGTCGTGGTTCCATTCGGTCCACTGGCCGAACTCGCCCCCCATGAACATCAACGGCTTGCCCGGCGTCGTGTACTGGTATCCCAGCAGCAGACGCAGGTTGGCGAATTTCTGCCAGTAGTCTCCCGGCATCTGCGAGATCAGCGAATGTTTGCCGTGGACGACTTCGTCGTGCGACAGCGGGAGCACGAAGTTCTCATGGAACGCGTAGATCATCCGGAACGAGAGCTCGTTCTGATGATGCCTGCGGTGGATCGAATCGCGCCGGATATAGCGGAGCGAATCATTCATCCAGCCCATGTCCCACTTCATGGTGAAACCGAGGCCGCCGTCGTACACCGGGCGGGAGACTCCGCCCCACGCCGTCGATTCCTCAGCGATCATCAGGACGCCAGGAAACTCGCCGTGAATCGTCGTGTTGAGATCGCGCAGGAACTGGATCGCTTCGATGTTCTCGCGGCCGCCGAACTGGTTGGGCAGCCACTCGCCATGCTTGCGCGAGTAATCGAGATACAGCATGGACGCGACGGCATCGACCCGCAGGCCGTCGACGTGATACTGCTCGCACCAGAACCGGGCGCTCGACAACAGGAAACTGCGGACTTCGTTCCGACCGTAGTTGTAGATGTACGTGTTCCAGTCGGGATGGAACCCCTTGCGCGCATCCTCGTGTTCGTACAGCGCCGTGCCGTCGAACCGGCCCAGGGCGTGGGCATCGGTCGGGAAGTGCGCCGGAACCCAGTCGACCAGCACGCCAATCCCGTGCTGATGGCAGTAATCGACGAAATACCGGAACTCGTCGGGCGAACCGTGCCGGCTCGTGGGCGCGAAATACCCGGTCGCCTGGTAACCCCACGACCCGTCGAACGGATACTCCGTAATCGGCATGAGCTGGATGTGCGTGAACCCCGTCTCGCGCACATAGTCGACAAGTTGATGGGCGATCTCGCGATAACTCAGATACGTCCGCCCGTCTTTCGGCCGCCGCCACGAACCGATATGCACTTCGTAGATCGAGATCGGTTCGTTAAACCAGTTCACCGATCGCCGGTGCTGAACCCATTCGGAGTCGTTCCACTCATACCGACTCAGGTCGTAAACGACCGACGCGGTCCTGGGTGGGTGCTCCGCCGCGAACGCATACGGGTCCGCCTTCTCGATCACTTCCCCCCATTTTGTCCGCAGGCTGAACTTGTACGTCTCGCCCGGACCGACCTCCGGATAGAACCCCGACCAGATGCCGGTATTGCTGGAGTTCAGATAGAACCCGCCATGCTGCCAGCCGTTGCGGTCGCAGACGACGCAGACTTCCGAAGCATTGGGGGCCCAGACCGCGAAACGCGTCCCCTGCACCCCGCCCAGCCGTCCCACCTGGGCTCCCAGCCAGTGGTACATGGTACAATTCAGCCCGCGCGCCAGCGCCGAATGCTGCGCGGGACTTTCGATCTGCGACAGGTCGCGACCAGCGGCGAGAGGTTCCGAACGCGGCATCGGAGGGGCGGCAGCCAAAGTCGGCATGTTCGTAAGCGTCCTGCTGTCAGCGTCGATTGTCATCCTCCTGGCCCGGCGCGCGCCATGAACGAAAGCCGATGGTAACACTGATGTTGCAACCCGACAACGGGGCTTGTCCGGACTCGCAGCACTGAGAATTCCCCGTTTAGCGGGAAGCCAACGGCGACCGCGTTGCGAAAACTGCCAATACTACGAAAGTAAACTGCGTGGTGAATGTGAACAAAGTCGAACCCGCCAAACCGGCGGCACGCTGGACCGGTCGGCACGTCGTAATCGGCATGTTCGTGTTCGGCATCACGATGGTCGCCGGCCTCTGGCTGTACTGGGAACTGTACACCCGCCCGTTCCGCGAATTGCAGAACGCCATCAACACCGAATTCCCCGGCTCCAGCCCCCGCGCCATCGGCGGCAAAGAGAAGAGCCACCGCACCGACAATCCCGCCACGCTGCGGATCATTGTCCGGGTCTACTTCGACCCCAACGCGGAAACAGACCGCTCCGACAACATGGCCGCTCAACTCGCCGCCATCGCCCGCGAGCACCATGACGTGTCTCAGTACGACAACCTTGAAATCCATCTCGAACAACGCGTTCCCGAAGCGGAATCCCGCCACTGGTCGGTCAGCAAACCGGTCAGTGAGTGGGAGACGAAAGCGGAGAGTGGCTAAGGGTTGAGGGCCAAGGGCCGAGGGGCCACAATCCCCTTTGTCCCTCTGCACCTTTGTCCCTCTGCCCCTCCCGCACATGCACCGCGTCCTCATCATCATCGGCGATGCGTCCGAAACCATGGACACCATGTACCCGATCTTCCGGCTCCAGGAAGACGGCTTCATTCCCGTCGTCGCCGGACCGGAACGCCATCGCTACCAGATGGTCATGCACGAAGTGAAACCGGGCTGGACCATCACCAAGGAGTGGGAAGGCTACACGCTGCAGTCCGATGTCGCCTTCCGCGAGATCAACCCCGAGGAGTATCTCGGCATCTTCTACAGCGGCGGACGCGCCCCCGAATACATCCGCTACGACATAGACCTCGTCCGGATCACGAAGCACTTCTTCGAGAAGAACAAGCCGATCGCCTCAGTCTGCCACGGCGTCGAGATCCCCGCCTACGCCGACTGCGTCAAAGGCCGCAAGATGGCCACCGTCCCCAAGTGCAAGTACGACCTCGAAGTCTGCGGCGGGACGTTCGTCGATGAACCGTGCGTGATCGACGGCAACCTCGTCAGCGGCCGGACTTATCACGACCACGGCTACTACATCAAGCCGTGGATCAACCTGCTCATCGAAGCCCGCGAGAAAGCGGGACGGAAAGAGCAGTTTTGAGTTTGTGATGGCGACATGGGAGGGCGAGGCTCCTGCCGAGCCGCTCAGTCAAGAAAGCCGTCTTGACCGCCGTCGTATCGATGACGAGTAGCCCCGGAGGGGCGAAAGGAT
>JAEUIG010000609.1 GCA_016795125.1 Planctomycetaceae bacterium
GAAGGCGCTTGCCGTCTTCGTCGCGGATAACCCATTTGTCATCGATGATTTGCGGTGGCAACTCTTTCCCTCCCGCGTCTGTCGACTATGCGTCCAACGCCGCCAGTTCGACCAGCGTGCGTACCATCGTTCCCGTACCGCCCCCTTCGATGTGCGGCTTGCTGCTTTCGACGAACGCCGGGCCGGCGATGTCGAGGTGGACCCACGGCTTCGAGTCCACGAACTTCTCGAGGAACTTCGCGGCGACGATGGAGCCCCCCCATCTTGTGCCGACGTTCTTGCAGTCGGCGACATCGCTCTTCAGCTGTTCGCTGAACGAATCGAACATCGGCATCTGCCAGACCTCCTCCCCGGCGGTCCGGGCCGCAGCGACGATGCGGTCGCACCAGGGCTGATTGTTGGCGAAGACGCCGGCGACTTCTTCGCCGAGCGCGATGACGCAGGAGCCGGTCAGCGTGGCGAGGTCGACCAGTTGCGAGGCGCCCCGTTCGATGGCGTAGTCCAGCACATCCGCGAGGACAAGGCGCCCTTCGGCGTCGGTGTTCATGATCTCGACCGTGACTCCGTTGCGCGCGGTGAGGACTTCGCCGAGCTTGTAGGCGTTGCCGCCGGTCATGTTCTCGACGAGGCCGATTGCACCGAGCAAGTTGACCGGCAGCTGGAGCCGCGCCGCCGCGACCATCGCGCTCAGCACGGCGGCGGCGCCCGACATGTCGCACTTCATCGTCTTCATGCTGTCGCTCGGCTTCAGCGACAGTCCCCCGCTGTCAAACGTCACCCCCTTGCCGACCCAGCCGATCGTCTCGGTCGTCGCCGGCGCGCCCCGGTATTCGAGGATGATCACGCGCGGCGGCTTGTCGCTGCCGCGGGCGACTCCCAGCAGGCACCCCATCCGCTCTTCAGCAATCCGCCGTTCGTCGAGAACTTCGCAGTCGATCCCGAACTGGGCCGCGATCTGCGACGCCCGCTGCGCGAACGTCTCCGGATACATCTCGCCCGGGTGCCGGTTCACCAGTTCGCGGGCCAGATTGACTGCGTCGCCGATGATTCCGCCGCGCGCGACGACCGTCGCCGCCTCGACGCCAGGCGGGACAACGACAGTTCCACGGTGCGGCGAGAACCGGCCCTGCTCCGCGCGATAGAGTCCCTGCCCTGTCGATCCGACGACAAGCGCCAGCGCCGTCGCCTCCACCGCACCGGCTGGTTCCAGCCCGCCGCCGGACGGGACGACGGTGGCGATGTGCTCATACTGTTTGCACGTGATGCGGCGGACGGCCGTCATCAGACTCCGATGCACGCCCGAACGCGTCATCTTCTCGGGCGCGCCGATGCCGATCAGCAGCAGCCGGGCCGGACCGCCGTCGATCGATTCGCGCAGCTCCAGTGCCTCTCCGGCCTTGCCGGTCCAGTCTCCGGCTTCCCGCAATCGGCTCAACCGCCCGCGCAGCGCTTCGTCGAGCGAACGAAATGCGGCCGACTGATCGCCGGTTTCCACAACAGGGACGATCAGCCAGTCGGCCGCAATCCGGGACGGGTTTTCAGCGACAGCCTGCAGTTGCATTTTTCAATCCTTGAAGAAGACTCACCGCAGAGTTCGCGGAGGACACAGAGAAGAAGTGTGGAAGTTGGTTTTGGGATTCTACAAATGCGGTATTGAGAGTCGGGCCACGTGGATAAACCCCGTGGCGCATGAATCGCTCAGACTTTCTCAGCGAACTCCGCGACCTCTGCGGTGAATCTTTATTGGAGTGCTGATTGCTCAGCGGATGGTTGTTCTTCGGGCACGCGGACGAGGATGTCGTTTCCGCTCACCTGGACTTCATAGGTTGGCGTGCGCAGGTTGGACTTGGGAGCATCGACCCACAGGCCGTCGCAGACGCAGAACCGCCAGGCGTGCCAGGGGCAGTAGACGATGTCCCCTTCCAGGTACCCCTGGGCCAGCGAGGCCCCCATGTGCGGGCACGCATCGAGGATCGCGCGGTAGTCACCCTTGATATTGAACACCGCGACGAGTCGGTTGCCGACCATGTAGGCCCGCCCTTCCCCGTCAGGAATGTCGCCCACCTGCGCCACCCGCTCGAATTCAGCCATCAGCGTGTACTTCGTTCCGCGTGATCGATGTCCGCACTGATTGTAGCGCGCACCGGCGGAACTGAGAAATGAGAGTGGTGCGAGACGCTCGCGAAGCAGAGCTTCGAGGCAGTGCGTTCCCAAGCTGGAGCTTGGGAACGAGGGGCGTTAGCCGAGACCTTCGACCGGCAACCCTTCACACAGATGCCGTTCTTCGTTCTGGAAACGGTCGAAGTAGGTCAGCTTCGGGTTGACGTCGAGATGCGTCAGGATCGTCGCCGCCAGGTCGGACGGGGAGACCGGGTTGTCGGCGACATAGCCACCGGTCGCGTTGGTCGCGCCGTAGATTTGACCGCCGCGGACAGGACCACCGGCGACGAGCGCCGTGAACGCGTGCGGCCAGTGGTCGCGTCCCGTTTTCTCCGTCATGCCGTTCTGCGTAATGACGCCGACGTGCGGCGTGCGGCCGAACTCGCCCAGCGCCACGACCATTGTCGTCTCCAGCAGACCGCGCGCATCGAGGTCCGCCACGAACGCCGAAAACGCCCGGTCAAACGGCGGGCACAGGTCTTCCTTGAGCTTCTTGAAGTTGTTGTGGTGCGTGTCCCACTGCGGCGAGACCTTGTCGAACTTCGTGTCGTCGTCCCAGTTGACCGTCACGAACGGGATGCCGCTCTCCACCAGCCGACGCGCCAGGATCAGGCTCTGGCCGAAGCGCGTGCGGCCGTAGCGGTCGCGGACCGTCGCCGGCTCATCGCCGAGTGAAAACGGCGCGTTCCGCTGCGCTCGCTCGACAAGCTGTTTGGCCGTCGCGTAGTTCGTATCGAGCACGGTCGACATTTTCGGCGGAGTCCGGAACGCCGACAGATCCTCGACATGATCGAGCAGTTCGGTTCGCCGCCCGAAGCGCGACATGGTCACGTCTCCCGGCAGCCGGACCCCCTGC
>JAEUIG010000663.1 GCA_016795125.1 Planctomycetaceae bacterium
CGCGATTGACGAAATCGCCGATCAGCTCGAGTTCGATGACGACAACCGCCTGACCTACAACGGCCAGGTCGTTCGGATGTATTCCAAGGCCCGTCTCCAGCGCGCTCTGGCGGAGCGCACCAAGATCGCCGAAACCCGTCCGTAACCTGGCAAACCGGCTGACCGGCCCGCACATTCCGGTCAGGTGGCATGCCGCGCACGGGGTTCTTTCAATTTCGCGGATTGTCCAGCATTTGAGAACGAATTTGCTTGGGTTGCGTCCGAGACCATTTATACAATGAAGCCGAAGCAGCGGTTCGGCTCATCGTCCGCACCGTGTTTTCAGCCTGTCCACACTGCCCAACCGGTCAAATCTGCCGGAAGACCTGGCGATCAACCCCGCTGGGGTGATGCTGTCAGCAGCACCAAGGAGTCGTGACATGTGTCGGAAGCCGACCCTCGGCCTCGCGCTCGTCGGAGCCATGTTCAGCGGCATGCTGAACGTCGCCACCACCGGCGCCGCAGAAACCAACGTCCCTGCCATCGTGACGCGCAGTCATGACTCCGGCGACGGACAGACCTACCTGGCGGTCTCGCTCCGCTCGGACGTCGTGGCCCGCCAGGCGACGCCGCACGACCACGTCGTGCTGGTCGACACGTCCGCCAGCCAGGTCGGTGAGCACCGTGTGCAGGCCTTCCAGGTCGTCCGCGACATGCTCACCGCGCTGCCGGCCAATGATCGCGTCGCCGTGTTCGCGGTCGACCTGCTCGCCGAACCCCTCACCCGTGGACTCGTCACGCCGCGCGACGCCCTCACCGCCGCGATGCCGCAGCTGGAACGCCGCGTCCCCGCCGGCTCGACCGATATGCTCGGCGCCCTGCGGGCCGCACTCAAACTGTTCGATGGACCGCGCCCGACGTCGATCGTCTATGTCGGCGACGGCATGAGCACGGCCAACCTGCTGCAACCCGCCGACCTCCGCACCGTGCTCGGCGAACTCCGCCAGCGACAGACCCCCGTGCACAGCTTCGCCGTCGGCTCCGCGACCGACCTGCAGTTGCTCGGAGCGCTGGCCCAGCACACCGGCGGCGTCGTGATGATCGACGACCAGAACGGTCAGAACTTCGGAACAGAACTGGCCCGGTCGATCGACCTGCCGGTCATCTACCCGACCTCGCTGAAAGTTGCGGATCGCGCGATCCAGCTGCTGCCGAATGAGCCGCTGCCGCTGCGCAGCGACCGGGACACCGTCTACATCGGCCGCGGCGAGATTTCGCGGAACTCGCAGATCACCCTCACGGCCACCATCGACGGCCGCAGCCGGGACCTGTCGTGGGCGATTCCTCCCGCGAAGTATCAGCAGGCCAACGGCTTCCTCGTCCCCCTGTGGAACAAGGCACAGCAGACGAACGGCCTGTCGAACGGCCTGGCCGGCGAGACGATGGTCGTCGCCGCCCAGCAGGCCTTCGTCGATGTGTCCGCCGCCCTCGAGTCGTCAGCGGAAGCCGCAGTGACCGAAGGTCGCACGGCAGACGCCGAGCAACTGGAGAGCCAGCTCGAAGCATTCGACCCGTCCGCCCGGACGGAGACCGCAGAAGTCCTCGCACAGGCCGAGCCTGCAACTCCTCCCGCGCCGGGCCTGGAACCCCGGGAACAACCCCGCGCTGCCACGGCTGTGGATCAGGCGGCCGAACTGATGGACGTGCAGACCCAGCAGCTGCAGTCCTCGGTCAACTCCGCCATTACCGAGTCCCGCAAGATCCTGAGGACCGAACCGGAAGCGGCACAGTCGCTGCTCGAAGACGAGTTGCGGATCGTGAAGTCGGCGACCTCGATCGATCCGGACGCCAAGAACGAACTGATCCGCGTGCTCGGCAACGAACTCGCGGCCGTCAACGGGCAGATCGAAGTCGTGCACATGGCCCAGCGGGAAGCCCAGCGTCGTACGGCCGTTCAGCAGGCGCAGCAGCGGCTGCTGGATGCCCAGATGCAGGAAAACCAGCGGACGCGGGAACTGGTCGACCGGATCCGCTCGCTGATGATCGAAGGCTTCGAAGGCAACCCGGACGCGTTTGAAGAGGCGGAAGCGGTGTCCCGCGTGCTCGCCAGCATGCAGCCCGGCTCGGCCATCGGCGTTCAGGAAGTGTTCCAGACGGAAGCGGCCGGTCACTTCGACAAGGCCCTCCGGCTGCGTCTGCTGCGGTCCGACCGGTTCCTCGCGACTCTGCACCAGGTCGAACTGTCGCACGTGCCGTTCCCGGACGAACCGCCCCTCCGGTATCCGCCGGCGGAAGTGTGGCAGGCCCTCACCGAGAAGCGGCAGAAGTGGAAGTCGGTCGACCTCCACCAGAACAGCGCCAACGAAGAACGCATCTACAACGCGCTGGATTCGTCCACGAACATCGAGTTCTCCGGGACTCCGCTGCGTGACGTGATCAGCTACATCAGCGAACTCCACGACATCCCCATCCTGCTCGACATGCCGGCTCTCAGCGAGGAAGGCATCACGGGCGACGAAGAGGTGTCGCTGGTCGTCAACGGCATCAAGCTCCGCAGCGGACTCAAGCTGCTGCTGGAAGACGTCAACCAGGTCGAACTCGCCTACGTGATCGAAGACGAAGTGATGAAGATCACGACGAAGGACGAAGCCGACAACACGCTGCAGACGCGCGTTTACCCGGTGGCCGACCTCGTCATCCAACCCCGAGTTATGGGTGGCGGCGGCAGCGGCATGGGCGGCGGCGGCATCTTCGGCGGCGGTGGCATGGGTGGCGGCATGGGCGGTATGGGCGGCGGCATGGGTGGTATGGGCGGCGGCATGGGTGGTATGGGTGGCGGCATGGGCGGCGGCGGCTTCTTCAGCCTGCCGGATCCCGAAGCCCAGCCCGCGCAGCCCCAGGTCTTTGACGCCGGTGCCATCAACCAGCTCAAAAAAAAACCGGGCGGCGTGAAGTAACTGCGCAGCCTGGAACAACTGGGGAAGAATCGCCCCAGACCGACGAACCACAGCGGAGTCGCGCCCTCGAGCGCGGCTCCGCTTCGTCGTTAGACAGCGACTCTCCTGCGACAGAGCCTGTCACCTGGCCGGACTGGAAAACCGCCGCTCCCGCCGACGTGTGGCCGGCATTCTTTCGCGAGCATCGGCCCCCCGTCGCGCGCGTCCAGGGGCTGATCATCCGCCTGCACGCCGACAACCAGCATGAGCACGTCATCTCGGTCATCGAGTCCGCGCTGATCAACGGCCAGTCGCAGCCGTGGATGTACGAAGTCCTGGCATTGTCGATGGAACTCGCCGGACGTCCGCGCGAACAGATCGAACGCGTGGTATTGTCGCTCAGCGATTTCGGCGGCGCCGACTTCAGCAGCATGATGTTCTCAGCCGCCTATCTCACGCGTTTCGATCGCCGCACCGCGGCATTGAAGCTGTACCGCGAGGCCTCGAAACTCGCGCCGGAACAACCCGAGCCGTATCTCCTGGGACTGCCCCACGCACGGCACGTCCGCGATGCGTCCGCCGTAAGCTGGGCCGCGTGCGGCATCCTCGCCTACGCCTGGACGCGCGACTATGCACCCCTGCACCACGACGCCGAGAACGCCGCGCTCGAAGCCGAGCAGTGGGCGCGACGCGCCGGCGACACGGCGCTCGCTGATGCGATCACGTCGAGCCTTGCCGAAGCCATGCGCCGCGACGTCAGCCTGCAGCTGACCTGGAGCGGCAAGGGTGACCTCGACATGCTCGTCGAAGAACCCGGCGGCGCCGTCTGCTCGTTCGAGAACCGGGAGACGACCGGCGGCGGCGTGCTGACACACGACGGCTACGGGCCCGAGCAGGACAACTGCTACGAAGAATACATCTGCACCTACGGACGCGCGGGAGCGTATCGCGTCCGGGTCCGCCATGCCTGGGGCGACATCGTCGGCCGCCGCGCCACCCTCACCATCACCCTCGACGCCGGCGGACCGGAACCCGTCACGCAGACGCAGACTGTCACGCTGGGCGACGGAGACGCCGTCATCGATCTGTCGCTGGCGGCCGGTCGTCGCAAGGACGAACGCACGGTGTCCACGCTCGGCATTTCGACTGACTTCGACGAACGGCGATTCGCACGGTCCGGCGCCCTCCGCGACACCGCCGTGCGCCAGGCAGCCGCGGAAGAATTCACCGAGTCCCGATTGCAGATGGCCCGTCGAGCTGGCGCCGTCGGGTATCAACCCGTGATCCAGATCATTCCTGAAGGCGCACAGAACTCCGCCACCGCGGTCGTGTCGGCCGATCGCCGCTATGTGCGGCTCTCCATGGTGCCGCTCTTCTCCAACATCACCGACGTCATTCCCTTCAGCTTCATCGGCCCCACGAACGGCAACGGCCAGTAGGACACATCTGAAGGTCGAACAACTGCGGGGGGCGAACCGCTGCCGGGAGGGCGAGGCGGCTTTGCACAATAATTGTCGTGCTCCGTCCATTGAGCATTGTCAGCCGCGCCAACCTCCGCAAAGGAAGGAAGTTCA
>JAEUIG010000671.1 GCA_016795125.1 Planctomycetaceae bacterium
TTGAACGCCGTGCGCGGCCTGCCGGCGATGTCTCCCAGGATTGTGTGAGCGATGTATCGCCCCTGTTGCATCGCGACCGGCGCGGTCCCCGGCAGCGGCCGGCCGTCCTCCCCGACACGGTTGGCCTGATCGCCGGCGACGAACACCTCGGGATGGCCGGGGATCGAAAGGTCCGGCTCGACCGTGATCCGCCCGGCCCGATCGACGGCGACCCCGAGCCTGCGTCCGATGCCCGCCGCTTCGACCCCCGCCGCCCACAGCACGGTTGCGGCGCTGATCCGCTCCTGACCGACCTCAACTCCCTGCGCGTCGATTTTCGTCACGAGACTCGATGTCCAGACCTGCACGCCGAGTTCCTCGAGGTCGCGAACCGCCCCGGATGCGAGGCTCTCGTCAAACGCCGCCAGGATGCGCGGCCCCGCTTCAATCAGAATCACGCGCGACAGCTTGGAATCGATATTGCGGAAATCGCGGGACAGCGTGAATCGGCTCATCTCGCCGATCGCGCCGGCAAGCTCGACGCCGGTCGGTCCGCCCCCGACGACCACGAACGTCAATTGCCGCTTCTTCTCCGCCGCATCATTCGTCCGCTCCGCGGATTCGAACGCCGACAGGACACGGCGGCGGATCTCCGTCGCCTGTTCGACAGTCTTGAGGCCCGGCGCGAACTGTTCCCACTCCGGATGACCGAAATAGCTGTGCTGCGCTCCACAGGCCAGCATGAGGTAGTCGTACGGCAACTCGCCGAAATCGGCGACAGCCGTTTTGCGGGCGAAGTCGATGGACGTGATTTCTCCCTGCAGAATTCGGAGATGCGGACAGCCGGAGAGAATGTGCCGGATGGGCGCGGCGATATCCGCCGGACTCAGCCCGGCCATCGCGACCTGGTAGAGCAGCGGCTGAAACAGATGGTGGTTGCGTCGATCGACGAGCGTGATGTCGACGCCGGCGGCCCGTCGCAGCACCTTGGCGGCATTCAGACCGGCAAACCCACCGCCGACGATGAGGATTTTCTTGGGCGTGGACATCCGGGCATTGTAGCCATAGCGACCGCGCGTTGGATGCCAGAGGGCGCTGCGGAGCGGCGGGGCTTGACCCCGCCGGTTAGGCCATTCATTGATTGTCCGACACTGAAGCGAACGACCGCAGGCGGGTTCCGCGATAGCCTATTGAGACTCAGCGTCGTCCAGCGGGGATGAACCCCGCCTTTCAGCTCAGGAGGCCTTCTCGCGCGATCTCGCTGATCTTCATCACGGAGGGATTGGTCAGCTTGCGATCGGTGGTGATGGCGTAGTAGCGGACGCGGACATCGGCCAGCGTACCGACGTGCGAGACGAAGTACTGCTGCCGTGCTTCGCGGACGACGGCCGCGGGCAGCGGATAGATGCCTGCTCCACCGCTGCCGAATTCCTTGATGAGCGCGCTGTCGTCGAATTCTCCCACGATTCTGGGGGTGATGTCGTGCTTGGCAAACCAGCGATCGAGGTTTCGCCGCAGCTCGATGTTGGTTGTCGGGAGGAACATCGGCGCACCGTCGAGCGATTGCGGAAAGCGATGCCGCAGCCGGGCCGCGAGCTGGCGCGATCCGCAGAACGCCACGGCGCACTCTCCGAGCGAGTGGTTGTAGGTCTGCAGGCGCGTGCCTGGGGAAATCGGCATATCGGAAAGAATGACGTCGAACCGATGCCGTCCCAGCTCCGAGACCAGCTGTTGCAGGTCGGCCTCGTGGCAGATGAGCCGCACGCTTTCGGGCAGATGCAACAGCGGCTCAAGCAGCCGGTGCGCAATGAGCTTGGGCATGCCGTTGGCGATGCCGACATGCAGTTGCGGGCGTTTGGCGGCATCCTGCCCGTTGATGGTGCCGATCAGCGCCTGGCCCAGGGCGAAGATGTCTTCGGCGTATTCAAAAAC
>JAEUIG010000677.1 GCA_016795125.1 Planctomycetaceae bacterium
GGGCGCGGATCACTTCATAGCGGACAAGCTGAAACGTCGAATCAGGCTGCCGGACCAGGACCAGCGAATCCGAGGCGATCGGCGGAAAGGCCGACGCCCGGAGCACGAATCCACCATCCGGACCGTATTTGTTGATGAGGGCGTCCACGTTGGCCACGCCCGGCAGCGTGACGCCGCCCAGCAGGCCCCTATCCGGCTGCCCTGCCGCCGCGAGGACTTCACGATAATGCCCGAAGCACAAATCCTCCGGCGTGTAGTTCACAGCAGGCGCCGCCAGCGGCAGGAAGCCCCACAGCGGACGACCGTCGGAGTCGAAAGCCGGGACCTCGTAGTATTTTGTGAGCGCCGATTCAAACGGGCGGAAGCTCGCGGTCAATGCAATTCCGTGCTCTGCCGCGCTATGCACGAACATTGGCCCGGCTTCCGGATTCAATCGCATTTCCAGGAGGAATCGCAGCCACAGCCAGCTCGGCAGCCCGCTCGCCGATTGAAAGGCGGCCTCGAGCTCGCTGCTTTCGGAAATGGCGCGCGCCTGCGCGGCGTAACGCTGCCAGTGTTCGGGATCATGGTCCCCCGGTCGCGTGAAATACGGAAACGGACTGTGCCAGACGATCAGCCGATGCACCCCGTGCGCCTGGAGGCGACGAAAATACTGGTCGAACGCGCCTGGGCTGAGCGGCAGGAACCGCCTTCCGGCGGGGTCGTGGAACGTGTGAATCAAATCGTCGACCAGATCGGCGACGTAACCGATTGGACGTGCCGGAGGCGCCGCGCGCAGTTGCACGTCCTGCGGCGCCTGCCCCTCCAGGGTGAGTCGCAGCTGCAGCGACACGCCCTCCGAGCCGGACGGCGCCTCCACTTCCAGTCGTCCCTGCCGTGAGACGGCAATCGCCAGTCCCGCATATTGGAGACGCTCTCCTGCTTCGAGTGCGCGGTCGTTGTCGACGACCTGCAGCAAGAGTCGCTCCCCGTCCTCCAACGGAGCGGTTGTCACGCGCCAGGATCGACGTCCGTCGACCTGAAAGCAAAACGGCACGCGCGTGTTGTGCGGATCGAGTTCGGTCCCGCAGGCAACTCCGCTCAATTCGGCCAACAGCAACGCAACCAGAACGGTCGTACGCACGAGGGATTTCTCCTGCAATCAGAATTCGACGCCTGACGTCCGAAGCATCGCACGCCGCTCACTGTCGTCCGGGCATCAGTCGTGGCTCCGGAAGGCATTGAACTTCCGCTTGTCTCGTTTCTCGCATTCGTCGTCGTGAAGACCCAAGCAGGCGCGCCGGTGATGATGCTTCGCGTACCGCCTGTCAGACGGCTGTTACGCCGTTGGTTCGTGCTGCAAGGCGGCGAGGGCCTGCTCGGCGTCGTGGTAAATGTCGAGCACCGTGTGCAGGCGGGTCGCCTGAATCGACCAGATGGAGCGCGGATGCAGGTTACAAAGGCTGACCGTGCGGCCGCAGCTCTCCGCGTGCTTGCCGAGCGACGCGATGAGACCGAGCGACATGCTGTTGTAGAACTCGATCTGTCCGAAATCGATCAGCGTTCGTCGCGTTGGACTGTTGCGCAGGAACTCCTGGCAGATGGCGCAGGTCGTCGCGAACTGGTCGAATTGGAACATCGCCGCATCACGGAGCCGCAGCACCGAGACGTTGCCGACCGTTTCAGTTTCGTACGTGGATGGCATGGAGGCGATTCGGCTTGAACGTGGCGGCCGTCGGCCCAGGTGCGCGCGGTGACGGAGCCACTGGCATGATCGCCTCTGAGACGACGGAAAGCCATCTCGTCGAAGCGTGATGTGTGCGAGCGGGATTCGCTGAGCGTGCACAACCCGTACTGATCGTCGCGCACGCCAGTGGCGCGACGTGCCGCGGCATATCGCCGCGATGCAGTCGTGATGTGCGATGACCTGCTTCGACTGACTTTCTGGCTGCTCAGCTTCCCAATCCGCCGCTGCTTCCACCTGTTCTGCGTGTTCCACGGCTTGGCATATCGCACCCGCCGCAGGCTGCACAAACGACGGGCCGCGCCGGCGTTGGACAGCGTATCGAACCAGCAGTTTGCACGCCGGATCATCGTGATCCCATTCAGTCCGTCCGGCACCGCATCCGTAGTGCCAGCACCGTCCCGGCCGCACCAGACTTGCCAACGGGGCCCGACCCTAAGGGTGTCGCTCCAGCGCCGGGAACCACACGTCCCCCCGCCAGCCGCGGATGGTCCTCGACAGCCATTTGCAGAATTGGCGGAAGAACCGCCGTGCTGCAGAT
>JAEUIG010000804.1 GCA_016795125.1 Planctomycetaceae bacterium
CGGCCCCTCTCCCGGGGGGAGAGGGGAGAATCGTCATGGAGTGGACCGTTCGCGGGCGAGGCGGGCGAGGGCGTAGGCGCAGGCCGACTGCGAATGTGCGTCGCCCAGGGTGCGTGACAGCGAGACTCGGGGGACACGCTCCGTTTCCGGGAGCCGGATCAGAATGCGTTCGGCCAGGAACTCCCCTTCGCCGGTGATGATGATCTGTCCGCAGGGTTGTGGCGAACGGGCCAGTACGGCTTTCACAGCGGCGGTGAGTCGCTGCTGCTGAGCCACCGCAAACGCCTGTGCGACGACGGTGCGTTCTGCCGTGTCGACTTCGGAGACGTCGCAGCAGAGCATGCGCGCCAGGCGGTCGTGTGCGGCGGCGAACGTAGCGGGGCGGCCGTTGGCGGTGTTCAAGTCGTCTTCGTCTTCCGCGATGTTGCCGAGAATCAGGTAGATGTCGAGCATCGTTGCAAAGAGTTCGGCGGCGAGCGGGCATTCGCGACCGCGCAGAGGGACGGCCGGCAGGACGGCGCACAGCGGAGTGCGGCGCACGCCGGTGTAGACCAGTTCGTGTGCGAGCAGACGCTCGAGGTCCGTATGGCCTGTCGTGGCCGGTCCGCCATCCCGCAGCGGGATGATGTCGGTGGTGGTGGAGCCGATGTCGATGAGCAGTCCGGCTCCGGTTGATACCGATCGGGCCGCCCAGGAGGCCAGCGCGTGCCAGTTGGCGGCGGCAACCAGCGGCACAAGGTCCCGTGCTTCTGAGGGGGCCAGGAACTCGCCGCCGGTCTGCCAGACGGCAACGGTCGACTGCGGCGCGGCCTGTTCGACGGCTCCCAGAATGCGATCGACCCCTTCGGCCTTGGTCGCGAAGCAGTCGGCGAGTTCGCCCGTCATGGTCACTGCCAGCGTTGTCGGGGACGGGAACCGTCGGAGGATGTCCACGATCGCAGCCGAGAGCCGCTCCGGCTCCCGCCAGAGGGCGAACGGTTGCGACAGAGAGAGGTGTTCGCCGTCCGATGCCTTGATATTCGCGCCGCCGATGTCGAGCGCGACGATATAGCGGACGGCGGGCATTTCGAGTGCGATCCCAGAAGGTCAACCAAGTTAGCGGGATCGCGATTGTGGTGATGCAGGGCTGCATCGACAATGAAGCGAGTCGATGTTGGTGGAGGCTGCTGCAATGGCCTCTTGCGGCTGCGCCGCCCGGACGCGAGGTGTCCAGGCCACCCACTGTGACGCAGTCAGTTCGCCGGCAGCGATGAGAGGAGGCGATCCAGCGCGACGTGGAATTCGTCCGACAATCCGTCGTTGTGATGCCCGCCGGGAACCGTGACCAGTTGCTTCGGACCGGCGGCCGCATCGTACAGGGCGAGCGCCTGGTTGATGGGGATGAGCTTGTCCGCGTCGCCGTGGCTGATCAGCACAGGTCCGCGAAACTTCTGCAGTGCCGAACGGGAATCGAGCCGGTTCTGCATGACGGCCTGGGGCAGCAGCCACGGAGTGTGGGCATTGCCGACATCCGGCAGCGACGTAAACGTGCTGACCAGGATGAGAGCGGGAGCGCCGTCGGCAGCCGCGAGCTGGGCCATGACGCCGCCGCCGAGGGAGTGCCCCATCAGCACAATGGCCGGTTCGGCGTAGCCGGTTCGGCCGGCGAGCCAGCGGCGGGCAGCCCGTGCGTCCATTACAACGCCGGTCTCCGAGGGTTTCCCGTCGCAGCGGCCGTAGCCGCGATAGTCGAAGCCGAGCAAGGCGACGTCATGCCGCTGTTGGAGGTCCCTCAGGAAGTCGGCGTAGTGGGTGATGTTTCCGCCGTTTCCGTGCGCGAACAGCACGACCGCCTGCGGGGCGGGATGCGGCAGATACCAGCCATGCAGCCGGGTGCCGTCGTCGGCCTGAAACGTCGCGTCCTCAAACGCGAGATCGGTCGGGGACCAGTCCCCCTTGGGGAACCGCTGCGGCTGAAAGACGAGCGCCTGTTCGAGGGGCGCGAGAGGGGAAAACGGGCCCAGCGCCGCACAACCGCTGACGGCGATGGCGGCCGCGAGCATCAGCAACGGTCGTGGCCGCCCCAGGTGCTTTGGTCCGGTGTGTCGCATGACGGACGCAATTGATCACTGCCTGTTGCGGCCTGGCCGCGGCCTGTCCCCGTACCGCCGTCGCTGGTCCCGCGGGCTCGATAAATTGCGTCGGACCAGAATGTCAATGAGAGCGCGCGGTTCTCGGAGTCAACCGGCAGAAAGTGCAGGGATCCGCGGGTTTTTTGGGCGATTGGGCCACCGGGAGAGCGATCCAGACCGCCCAAAACCCGCGTTCAGACTCCGATTGCCGCACCCTGTGGATTGTGATATCACCCTCCCCTCTCGTGCCCGTTTCCGCCGTTGGCGGCGACGACCAAGACCCGGACATGGATGTCAACACCGCGCGCGACTCCGCAGCGGCGGAATCGCGAGTGGACGACTCTCGGCGCGCCGACCGGCGATTCGCCGAATCGTCAAGGAGGACGATTTTGAGTTCACGATCCAACCGCCTGCGGGTGCTGTTCGTCGATGACGAGGCGCCGATCCGGCAGGTGATGCAGAAAGAACTCGCCCGGATGGGGCACGATGCCACCATCTGCGAGGACGGCCGCGTCGCTCTCAAGGCGCTGGAAGACCACTCCTTCGACGCGGCACTCATCGATCTCCGCATGCCGGGTCTGACCGGCTGGGACGTGATCGAGCACATGCAGAAGGTCGCTCCGGAAACAGAGATCATCATCAGCACGGGGCACGGCAGCCTGGATGACGCGATCCAGGCCCTCCGCCGGGGCGCCTACGACTTCCTCACCAAGCCGACCAAGCTGGTGGAAGTCCAGAACGTCCTGCACCGGATCGCTGAAAAGAAGACGCTGACCAACAAGACCATCGCCCTCGAGCACCAGCTGCAGGCGGTGCGCGGCACGTCGGAGCTGATCGGCGAATCGCCGTCGATGCTCCGCGTCAAGCGGCTGGTCGAGAAGATCGCACCGACCGATTCGGCCGTGCTGATCCTCGGCGAAACCGGGACCGGCAAGGAATTGGTCGCCAAACGGATTCACGATCTGAGCGACCGGGCAAACATGCCGTTCGTGGCCGTCAACTGCGGCGCTCTGCCGGAGAACCTGGTCGAAAGCGAGCTGTTCGGACACAAGAAAGGCGCTTTCACCGGGGCCGATCAGCCCCGCAAGGGACTCATTGAGGTCGCCAACGGCGGCACGCTGTTCCTGGACGAACTTGGCGAGCTGGACCGCGCGATGCAGGTCAAGCTGCTGCGGTTCCTGGAATCGGGCGAAGTCCGCCGTGTCGGTGAGAACGAGGCGTTCCACGTCGATGTCCGCATCGTCTGCGCCACCAACCGCGATCTGCAGGAAATGGTGACCGAAGGCTCGTTCCGCGAAGACCTGTTCTTTCGCGTCAACACCTTCGAAATCCGGCTGCCGCCGCTGCGCGAACGCAAGGAAGACATTCCGGTTCTCGCGCGGCACCTGGTCGCCCGGCACCAGAAGCGCAAGGAAGCGTCGCCCGAAATCCTCAGCCCGGAAGCGGTGGCCCTGCTGCGGGCGCACGAGTGGAGCGGCAATGTTCGCGAACTGGCGAATGCCCTGGAACACGCGGTGATCCTGTCGGACGGCATCACCATCCGCCCGGAAGACCTGCCGAACAGCGTGAGCAAGCGGACTGCTGCAGGGGATCGGCCCTTCCTGGTCAGCAACTTCGACCGGCCGCTCACGCTCCGCGAGATCGAGATGGAAGTCATCCAGCAGACGCTGGAGAAGCATCAGAACGACAAGCCGAAGACAGCGGACGAACTCGGGATCGCGCTCAAGACGCTGTACAACAAGCTGAATCAGTACCTGTCGCAGTCCCAGGCGGAAGCGGGCTGAGGTTTGGGGACTGTTGCTCGAAAGCACAACGACCCGGACGCGTCCAGCGTCCGGGTCGTTTTTTTGTTCCGACTCGCCTGCCAATTACTCCGCCGGCGGGTCCGGGAACAGCATGCTGACGCTGGTCCGGTCGTGGATCGACTGGATCGCTTCCGCGAACAGCCGGGCGACGGAGACGACTTCGATGTTGGCCGGGAACGGCGCCTGCTGGGGCTCGATCGTGTCGGTCATGAACATCCGCTTGATGGCGCTGTCGCCGATCCGCTGCGCCGCCCCGCGCGACAGCACGCCGTGCGAGACGCAGGCGTAGATGTCCTTGGCCCCGCGCGACTTGAGCACGTCGGCCATCGCGACCAGCGTGCCGCCGGAGATGGTGAAGTCGTCCACGATCAGCACGTTGCGGCCTTCGACATGGCCGATCAGTTCCAGCACCTCGGCCTGCTCGTTGTGATCGCGGCGGGTCTTGTTGCCGATGACGACGCCCACGCCGAGGTAATTGGCGTAGGCCGAGGCCCCCTTGGCGAAACCGACATCGGGACTGCAGACGATCAGGTCGGTGATGCCGAGCGACTTGATGTGGTCGCAGAGCACGTATCGCGCATACAGGTGATCGACCGGTACGTGGAAGAATCCCTGGATCTGCGGCGAATGCAGGTCCATGGTCAGGACGCGGTCGGCGCCGGCGGATTCCAGCGCATCGGCGCAGACGCGGGCGCGGATCGACACGCGCGGCTCGTCCTTCTTGTCCCCCTTGGCATAGCTGAAGAACGGGATGACCGCCGTGACATGCTGCGCGCTGGCCCGGCGGAGGGCATCGATCCAGAACAGCAGTTCGACGAAGTTGTCGTTCACCGGGTGGTGAATGCCCTGGATGATGTAGCAGTCCCGTCCGCGGACGTTTTCGAGAATGCGGACAAAGACGTTCCCCTCGCTGAAGTAGTGCGCTTCGCAGGGGGTGAGCTGGACCTTGAGGGCCTCGGCGATGCGCCGCGCGAGGTACGGGTTCGCGGAACCGGCCAGCACCGAGAGTTCGCCCTGCGGCGGTTGAAAGGGCTGCGGCCGGGGACCGGCGGCGGGACGAGGTGGCATGGGCGCGGATGGAGCGTAAGTCGAGGTCGGGACGCGGAGTTCATCATATCGGTGCCCCCGACGTAAACAAAGGAGTGGTGAAGGAGTTACGAAATTCGCTGGAGTGAGAGAAAAGGACGGCTGCGTTGACGGTCCTCACGTGCTCCAACTATAGATTCAGGGGCCGTTCGGGCGGCAGCCGCCCGAACCATGCGGGATACCGCCGGGTCATTGCGGCCACCAGGCCGCGTTGATCCGAACCATTTCAGAATCGATGATTTATGACGCAGCGCATCTTTAACTTCTCCCCCGGCCCGGCTGTTCAGCCGGAGCCTGTCCTGCAGGAAGCCCGCGAAAACCTGTTGTCGCTGGGGAACACCGGGATCGGCGTCTTGGAGCACTCGCATCGAGGGAAGGCGTTTTCGGCGGTCCTTGCGCAGACCGAAGCCGACTGCCGGGCACTGGCCGGCATTCCGGACAACTACCGCGTGCTGTTCCTGCAGGGAGGGGCGTCGACGCAGTTCTTCCAGGTGCCGATGAACTTCCTCACCAAGGGAGACACGGCGGACTACCTCGTCACCGGGGCCTGGTCCGAGAAGGCGGTCGAGCAGGCACGGCGGTACGGCAACGTGCACATCGCCTGCAACTCCAAGGACCGCAACCATTCGTACATCCCGGCCACGGCGAGCTACAGCGACCGGCCGAAATACGTGCATTTTACCTCGAATAACACGATCTTCGGCACCCAGTTCAAAGTCGATCCCAAACCGCCCGGCGATGCGTTTCTCGTCTGCGACGCCAGCAGCGATATCTATTCCCGGCCGATCGACGTCGCGAAATACGGCATCATTTACGCCGGATCGCAGAAGAACCTCGGCCCGGCGGGCGTAACGCTGGTCATTATCCGCGACGATCTGGTGAAGTCGGCCGCGCTCGACATCCCGGACATGCTGCAATACCGCTTCCATGCCGAAAACGACTCCTGCTACAACACGCCGCCGACGTTTGTGATCTACTGCATGGGCCTCGTGTTCAAGTGGCTGCGGCAGCAGGGGGGGCTGAAGGCGATCGCCGAGCACAACGAGGCGAAAGCCGGCAAGCTGTACAGCTACCTGGACCAGAGCAAGATGTTCCGCGGCACGGCCGATCGCGACAGCCGTTCGCTGATGAACGTGACGTTCGTCACCGGCAACGAGACGCTGGACAAGCGGTTCATTGCATTCGCCGAACAGCGTGGGCTGGATGGACTCAAGGGGCATCGCAGCGTGGGAGGAATGCGGGCCAGCATCTACAACGCGTTCCCTGCCGCCGGGGTGGACGCGCTGGTCGCCGCGATGCAGGAGTTCGAGCGCAGCCAGGGCTGATTCGAGACGGCGAGCCGTGCGGCGTCATCCCCCGGTTTCGCCGGCCGACGTAATTCCAGTCGCTGCTTGCGACTACGCGTTCTGCCGCTCCCGTCGCGTTTTCAGTTCCGGGTATCGCTGCCTGAATTGTTAAACCAGGCAAGCTGCTGCGACTTCTCCCAATCGGGGAAGCTTGCCGTCCCTACGGTCCGGAGACTCGTCACAACCGGTCGAAGCCGCAGAATCGCGCAATCCGTCACAGCCTGACATCCGATATCGAAGGGGGAGATTCGCCCGGCGCCACGATGGTGCGCCCCGGCGGGTCTCCGTGGTTCCGTCGAGGTCGAGATGTTTCGCACCGCCGTCATCTGCGTCTGCCTCGGACTGGCCGGGTGTACGTTCCTGACGCACACCAAGACCGGCGATTGGACCGAGCCGCACGAATACTCGCGACATTTCGACGAGGCGGCGGCGCGGAGTCTCGCGGAGAAGCGGGCGATTGTCGCCATTGCTCAATGCTACCCGGAGTCCAGCATGGACTTCCGGGAGGGGTTTGCCCAGGCGTACGTGGACATCGCATTGGGCAGCGACGGTTCACTGCCTCCGGTGCCGCCGGAACGCTATTGGAAAACCTGCCGGCGGAACCCCGACGGCTACTGCAAGGCCGATCACTGGTTCGCCGGATACACAGCCGGATCGCAGCGGGCGCTGGCGAGCTGCTGGAACTCGTACAACCAGGTGCCG
>JAEUIG010000809.1 GCA_016795125.1 Planctomycetaceae bacterium
AGCGATTACGACCTCTTCATGACCGGTCATGCCGGCGCAAGCGTCTCCACTTCGCTCGGGCTGAAGGCGGGCGACGACCTCGTCGGCCAGTCGCACCGGAAATCGGTCGCCGTCATTGGCGACGGCGCGCTCCCCTCCGGCATCGTGTTCGAGGCGTTCAACAACGCGGCCGGACTGGAGAAAGACCTGCTGGTCATTCTCAACGACAACAAGATGGGCATCTGCCCGCGCGTCGGCGGGCTCGCCCGCTACCTCGACCGCGCTCGCGCCGCCCCCTTCTACAACGGACTCAAAAAGGACGTCGCCTGGCTCCTGAACAAGGTGCCGCTCGTCGGCGAACCCGCCGAAAAAGTCCTCGTGCAGATGAAGGAGGCACTCAAAACCTTCATCCACGGCGGCATGCTGTTTGAAGAACTTGGCTTCCGCTACGTCGGTCCGGTCGACGGGCACGACTTGTTCGCACTCCGCGAATACCTGGAGCTCGTCAAGGACATCCAGGGGCCGGTCCTGCTGCATGTCTTCACCGAAAAGGGGCACGGCTTCAAGCCGGCCTGCGAAGACCCCGTCGCCTTCCACGCGCCGCAGCCGTTTGCCCGCAACGGCGACAGTGCCGAGTTCCGCAAGAAAGGCTCTTCCCAGGCCTATACCGACGTGGTCAGCGGCTCAATCTACCGCGCCATGGAGCGCGACCCGAAAGTCTGCGTGCTGACGGCCGCGATGTGCGAAGGGAACAAGCTGCAGAAGCTCCGCGATGACTTCCCGGACCGGTTCTTCGACACCGGCATCTGCGAAGGGCACGCCGTCGCGTTCGCCGCCGGCATGGCGAAGGCCGGGGCGCGGCCGATCGTCGACATCTACAGCACGTTCCTGCAGCGCAGCTACGACCAGATCTTCCAGGAAGTCGCCCTGCAGAACCTCCCCGTCACGTTCTGTCTCGACCGCGGCGGCCTGACCGGGCCGGACGGTCCGACGCACCACGGTGCGTTCGACAACACCTGGATGCGCGCGTTCCCCAACATCGTCGTCGCAGCCCCCGGCGATGAGCGCGACGTCGAACCGATGATCAACTTCGCCCTCAAGCACGACGGACCAGTCTCGATCCGCTACCCGAAGGCCAACGCCGAATCGGTCGCCCGTCCCGCCACTCCGCTCGAACTGGGCAAGGCCGAGGTCTATCGGTGGGGCACCGACGGCACGTTCCTGGCCTTCGGAACCCTGTTCCCCGCCTGTATCCGGGCGGCCGAACGCCTGGAGGCCGAAGGGCTGGACGTCGGCGTCATCAATGCCCGCTTCCTCCGCCCGCTCGACACGGCCGTCCTCCAGAAGGCCCTTGAAGAAACGGGCTTTGTGATTACGGTCGAAGAAAGTACCCTGTGCGGCGGTTTTGGATCGGCCGTGCTGGAGGCCGCGAACGACGCCGGACTCCCCACGGATCGCATCCGCCGTGTCGGACTGCCGGACCGGTTCATCGAACACGGCGAGCGGAACGAACTGCTCGCCGACCTCGGTCTTGATGATGCCGGACTGGCGGAGACCGCCCGCCGGATGGCCGTCCGACGTCCCGTCGATGCCCCACCGGCCCCGACGGCGACTGTCGTTTAGCCGCGACTCGCAGCGGAGCGCGAGCCGTCGCACGGAAGGACTTTCGTCTCCAGCACACCAGGGAAGGTGAGCGATGCCTGCGCCACGACCGATTTCCTACTGGGCCGCTTCGTTCTCCACGCTTGTGGTCGTCCTCTCTGGTCCGCTCGGATGGTCGGCGGAAGAGGTTACGCTTGAGGAAGCGGCGACCGACCTGCGCGTCCGGCAGGTCGCCACCGAAGTCCGCACCGACGGCCACATCTACACCAACGCCGGCGGCGGCAAGACCAGCGAGCACGACCTCTCCGCGATGGCGGCCTTCCGCTACCGCGAACGGCGGCTCCCGCCGGCGGGCCGCGACTTCCAGTCGCTCCGGGCGCTGCGAGAATTCGACCTGGCGACGATGCAGACCCAGGTCGCCGGTCTCGACAGCGGCGCCGAACTCCCTGCCAATCAACGGCTCGTGGTCGTTCATGGTCGCCGCAACGGCCTGGAGGCCTACTGCCCCGGCCAGTCCATGAACCGCGAATCGGTCGATCTGCTGGAGCTTCCCGGCGATCCGCTGGTGCTGTCCGCCCTGCTGCCCCGCACGGCCGTCACGCCCGGGTCGCAGTGGCAGGCCCCTGAATGGGCGATCCAGATGCTGACCACCCTGGAGGCGGTCGACAAGGTCGCGCTGAACTGCCGCCTCGCCAGCGTGAACGCCAGTGATGCCGTCATCGAGTTCACCGGTTCCGCGAACGGCCAGCGCTACGGCGCCAACACCGACGTCACGATTTCCGGGCGGATCGTCTTCGATCGCAAGCTGAGCATGATCCGCCAGGCGAGCGCCAAGTACGGCATCAAGTCGTCGGTCGGCACGATCAATCCCGGCATCGACGCCACCGTCGATGTCACCGTCGATCGCCAGCTGGCCGACAGTCCCGGGCGGCTCTCCGACGCCCTCGCCGACGCCCTCCCGCTCGAACCTCCGCCGGCCGACCTGCTCCTGGACTTTGCCGCGCCCCCCTGGGGCGTCACGCTGTCGTTCGATCGCAACTGGTACGTGTTCCAGGCGCTCTTCGAAGGCACGCCGCAGGTCGCGATTCTCCGGCTCATGGAGAACGGCAGCCTGATCTGCCAGTGCAACCTGTCGCCCATCGCCGCCGCCTCTCCCGGAGAGCACACGCCCATCGACCAGTTCGAGGCCGACATCCAGCAGGCTTTGGGAGACAAGTTCAAGTCGATTGTTTCGCGCGACCGGCTGCCCGTGGAAGACGGCCGCAGCATCGTGCGGCTGGTGGTGGACGGCGAGATGACCGTCAGCAGCGACCAGGGCATGGTCAAGCTGCCGATGAACTGGATCTACTTCCTGTGCGCCGATCGCAGCGGAAAGCAGTTGTCGTTCGTGTTCGTCGTCGAACCGGCCTACATGCAGCTGCTCGCCGGCCGCGACCTGGCAATGGTCAAAAGCGTGAAGTTTCGCTGACGCGAGGATTCGGGGAACGACCACCAGCGCCGCGCTTCCTCCCCTCTCCCTCCGGGAGAGGGGCCGGGGGCGAGGGCAGCAACCAGCGACATCCATCCCACCATCAACCTCGGGCATCGTCAGACACGAATTTGGCACTCTCCCCCGGTTTCCAGCGTCCGTGTCCCTGAATCCCGAATCCCGAATCCTGAATCCTCGCGCAGCGCACCTGATCGGCGTGTGCGGGTCGGGCATGCGGTCGCTGGCGGAACTGCTGGTGGACCGCGGCTGGCGGGTGTCGGGGTCGGATGCAGCGGCCGAGGGACATAACGCGGCGATGCTCTGCGCCCGTGGCGTGGAACTACACGCGGGGCACGCGGCGGGCTTCGTGGCCGATGCCGACGAAGTGGTTTTCAGCCCGGCGGTGCCGGCGACGAATCCGGAGCGAGTTGCTGCGCGCGAACGCGGGATTCCGGAGCACTCGTATCCGCAGGCACTCGGTCGGCTGATGTCCGGCCGCACCGGCGTGGCGATTGCCGGAACGCACGGCAAATCGACCACGACGGCCATGCTGGGCTGGATTCTGGAAAGCGCCGGCCAATCCCCCTCGGTGATCTGCGGCGGCGAACTGCTGAACCGGAATGCCGGCGGCTGGTCCGGGAGTGGCGCTGCGGTCGTCGTCGAGGCCTGCGAATACCAGGGGAGCTTCTTCAACCTCGCGCCCCGGCACGCGGCCCTGCTCGACATCGAGCCGGATCACTTCGACTGCTATGCCGATCTCGACTCGGCCATCGCCGCCTACCGCGCGTTCGTCGCGCAGCTTCCGGCCGAAGGACTGCTCGTCTGTCGTGCGGACCGTCCTGCCGTCGGTACAGCGGTGGCGGGCGCAGCAGCCCGCGTCGAGACCTTCGGAGTGGAAACGTCCGCCGACTGGACGGCGCACCGCGTTCGCCTGCGGCCGGGACAGACGTCATTCCGGATCGAGCGACACGGACAGGCCTGGGCCGATTGCGTGCTGCATGTCCCCGGCGAACACAACGTGCTCAATGCGGTGGCGGCAGTCGCGCTGGCGGCCGAACTGGGCGTCGGACCGGACGCCGTGCGTCAGGCGCTCGCCGATTTTCGCGGCGTGCGCCGCCGCTGCGAACGGCTCGGCAGTTGGCGCGGCGTTGAACTCGTGGACGACTACGCGCATCACCCGACCGCCGTGGCCGCGACGCTGGCGGCCGTCCGCGCCGAATTCCCCGGGCGCCCCATCCGTTGCGTTTTTCAGCCCCACCAGGTGTCGCGCACCCGCACGCTGATGGCCGAACTCGCCGACAGTTTTCGCGAAGCGGACCACATCCTGCTGCTGCCTGTATACTCGGCGCGCGAAGCGGCGGGCGACCACGTGACGGCGTCGCAGGAACTGTTGCACAAGCTCAAGGGTGCAGGTCGGCGTGCGATGTTCGTCCCGTCGCTTGACCGTCTCGTCGCCGTTTTGGAGACTGACGCGCGGCCCGGCGAAGTTGTGCTGTTGATCGGGGCCGGAGACATAGACCGGGTACGTGATGAACTTTCCCGACGAATTCCACGACATTACGCGTCGTGATGTGCCGCTCGCCCCGTACACCTGGCTGAAAGTCGGCGGTCCGGCGCAATATCTCGTAGAGCCGCGTTCCGTCGACGAGCTCGCGCAGGTGGTGCGGTCCGCGCACCAGGCCGGCATCCCCTTCCGGATGCTCGGAGGCGGCTCGAACGTGCTGATCCCGGACGCCGGCCTCAGCGGCATCACGTTGCGGCTGTCGCACGAGGCGTTCGCCACGGTCGTGGTGACATCGCCGATTGTTCGCGCCGGCGCCGGCGCGCTCCTCTCGCACGCGAGGTCCGAGTCGGTCGCCGCCGGACTGGCCGGCATGGAGAACCTCGTCGGCATTCCCGGGACAGTCGGCGGAGCGCTCCGCGGCAACGCCGGCTCGCGGCATGGCGAGGTCGGCCAGTATGTGAAGTCGGTCACCGTCCTCACGGCCGCCGGCGAACTGTGCGTGCGCACCGAGGACGAGCTGACGTTCGCCTATCGCAGCAGCAGCATCAACGAACCGGCAATCGTCGACGTCGAGTTCGAACTGACGCCCGACGATCCTGATGAAATCTCGCGCCGGATGCGGAAACTGTGGGTGATGAAGAAGGCCACGCAGCCGCTGTCGTTCCAGTCGGCCGGTTGCGTGTTCAAGAACCCGCGCGGACTGAGCGCCGGGGCGCTGATCGAGCAGGCCGGACTGAAAGGCACCCGCGTCGGACAGGCCGAAGTCAGCGACCGTCACGCCAATTTCGTGATCACCCACGAGGGAGCGACGGCGGCCGACGTGCGGACCCTGATCGACCTGATCCGCTCCAAGGTGTCCGAGATTCACGGCGTAGACCTGGAGCAGGAACTCCAGGCGTGGTGACCGCCGCAACGAACGAACGACTGGTGCGATCCGGCGAATCGTGCCGGCTGTCGTGTTTCCCGGGGCAAGATTGCGCACTTCTTGTTGTCGTGAGGCCCGATCACGACTAGAATTAACGGCTTACGCAGTTAGCGAGGGGTGCAGGCTTTGGCCGTGACGCAGCGTCCGAAGGTGCTGGTGTTCGGGAGCCGATTGGAAGAATTGGCGCCCGCGGCCGGCGAACTGAAGCAAGCGTGCGACGTCATTGCGGTTGATGATCTCGCAGCCGGGCTGTCGCTCCTGAATGAAGGGGGCGTGCGGGGAGTGTGCGCCGTCGGCTCGCCTCCCAATCAGGCCGAGTTTCTGCTCGAAGCCGGCGGCGTCCTCCAGCTGCTCCCCGACGGCATCGCCCTGCTCGATCCCGAGTCGCGCGTCCTGTGGTGCAACGAGCACCTTCGCAAGCTGGCGGGCCGAACCGATTCGGTCGACGGACTCCCCTTCTTCGACGCCTTTGGCTCTCCGGAAATCCTCGGTCCGGATTTCTGCCCCGTCCATACCGCCCTCGGCTCCGGCCAGACCGCCCGCAGCACATTGCGCCTCGCCGAAAAGAAATACGTTCAGGTCGAGATCACGCCCGTCCATGATGCGCGCCGCGACTTCCCCAGCTACCTGATCGCCGTCGTCCGCGACGTCTCCGACGACGTCATCCAGCGGCAGATGCTCAACGCCGTCTACCAGGCCGGACTGGAACTGGGCGACCTGCAGCCGCAGGAAGTCCAGGAGATGTCGGTTGAGGACCGGATCGAGCTGCTGAAACACCGCATCCTGCACTACACGCAGGACGTCCTGAAATTCGAGACGGTCGAGATCCGCCTGCTGGAGCGGGAAACCGGCCAGCTGGTGCCCCTGCTCGAAGTCGGCATGGACCCGGTGGCGGCCCGGCGCGAGCTGCATGCCCGCGCGGAAGGGAACGGCGTCACCGGCTTCGTCGCCGCCACGGGCCGCAGCTACCTGTGCGACGACATCACCCGCGACCGCCTCTATCTCCCCGGGGCGCCGGGTGCTCGCAGCAGCCTCACCGTGCCGCTGATCCTGCACGACGATGTCCTCGGCACCTTCAACGTCGAAAGCCCTCGACCCGGCGCCTTCTCGCAGAACGACCTGCAGTTCCTCGAACTGTTCTGCCGTGAAGTGGCCATCTCGCTGAACACGCTCAATCTGCTCGTCGTGGAAAAAGCCACGACTGCCGCCGCCAGCACGGCGATGATGCTCTGCGAAATCGCGTCGCCCGTGGACGAGATCCTCAACGACGCCGCCTGGGTGCTGGAGAAGCACCTGACCCAGGACCCTGCCGCCGCCGAACGGTTGCAGCACATCCTTCAGCACACGCGCGAAATCCGCGAACTGATCCAGAAGGCCGGCGATTCGCTCCGTCCCGATCTCAGCCAGGCGGGCGTTTCGCACGATGTCGGCCATGCCGCCCTCCGGGGCCGCCGTATTCTCGTCGCCGACAGCGACGGCGCCGTACGCCGCGCCGCCCACGAGCTGCTCGGCCGCTACGGCTGCATTGTTGAAACCGCCCACAACGGCGAAGAAGCCTTGCTGATGGCGAGGTCGTTCCACTACGACGTCGTCATCGCCGACATCCGACTCCCCGACATGAACGGGGCCGAATGCTTCCGCCGCATTCGCGAAGTCCACGAATTCCTGCCCGTCATTCTCATGACCGGCTTCGGCTACGACTCGACGCACTCGATCGTCAAAGCCCGGCAGATGGGTCTGCAGGCCGTCCTCTACAAACCGTTCCGGCTCGACCAGCTCCTGGCCGCCGTCGAACAGGCCGTCGGCGCCGCGACCGCCAAGCCCGCCGCCACAACCGCCGGCGTGTAGGTCAGGCTGTGCCTGACACAATCCGCTTCGGTCGCAGTGGCAAACCTCGGGTAGCACAGGTTGGAACAACCTGCGTGCGCGGCACAGGAAACCTGTGGTCGACGCCTGATGAAGGAACAGCGCGACCTCCAAGTCAGCGCCGGACGTGAGATTTCCAGTAACTGCGGCGTACAGCTTCTGCGAAGGCGTGCCACCCCGCACAAACAGCGATCTTCAAATCTGTAGTGGTCTGTCTACCCCTGAATGTCAGGCCAGATCACCACGGAGGCACGGAGGACACGGAGACAAGAGAAGTTCAATATTGGCTTTCTCCGTGTTCTCCGTGCCTCCGTGGTAAAACTTCCTTTGCCGAATGGGAATTGGTTCTGGATGACATTGAGAGATAGACGAACCAGTAGGTCAGGTTGTGCCTGACACCACCCGCTGCATCTTGCGAATTGATGCCCGTTGGAAGAAAAAGATATGCCTCACACACCATCATTTGAGAATCTGCTTGAGGCAGCCCAACAACTCTCCGTGGAGGAACAGGAAGCACTGATCGAAGTGGTCAGACGTTGCCGCGCGGAGCGCCGGCGAATCCACATGGCTGTGGACATCGCAGACGCACGCAGGGAGTTCGCCAACAACGAGTGTCGTGCCGCGACGCCCGATGAGTTGCTGGCTGAAATCATGTCATGAGTGAACCGCTCGTGCGCCGTAATTGAACTGCCCTCATCCGCCAAATCAGCGGCATCTGCGTTCCATTCTTCCCTCTGCTACAATTCCGCTCCTATGGCACGCGGAACCTACGACTTTGACGTGGTGGTGATCGGCGCGGGACACGCCGGAATCGAAGCAGCACTCGCTGCGGCGCGGATGGGCGCGCGCACCGCCCTCCTGACGATGAACTGCGACACCGTCGGCCAGATGAGCTGCAATCCGGCCATCGGC
>JAEUIG010000811.1 GCA_016795125.1 Planctomycetaceae bacterium
CCAACGGATTTTCCAAACATTTCCGCCGGTCCCGGCGTCGAGTATCATTAGGATTGACCGTGACGGAGGCCGGCTGCATCCCTCTCCCGGCCACGAACTGCGAGAAAGACCGCCTATGTCCACCGCCATCGGTGAACCTGCCGCCGCCGGCTCGCAGAAATATGTCAACTTTGACGAATACGTCGACTTTCAGGTCAACAAGACCCGGGCCGGCATTCGTCACACCGACCTGCTGTTCGCCCTCGCGACGATGCTGCTGGTCTTCGGCGGCTACCTGCTGACGTTCGTCGTCGCCGATCAGTGGATCGTGGAAGGGGGCTTCGGCTACTGGCCCCGCGTCGCCATGCTGGCCGCGCTCGCGCTGTTCCTGGCCGGCTGGCTGACGTGGAAGATCGTCCTGCCGTACCTGAAACGCGTCACCTCGCTGTACGCCGCACACGAACTGGAGCAGACGCAGCCCGCACTCAAGAGCAGCCTGCTCACGCTTGTCGATCTCAAGCAGGCGGGCCGCACCGTCTCCCCGCAGATTCTCTCCGCCATGGAGAAGCGGGCGGCGCTGCAGTTGTCTCAGGTCGATGTCGAACAGGCGGTCGATCGCCGCCCGCTGATGCGGCTGGCGTACGCGCTGTGCGGCGTCGTCGTGGCCTTCTGCCTGTACGTCGTCCTCAATCCGAAGCCGGTCGGCGCATCGCTGATGCGGGCGCTGATCCCGGTCGCCGACGTCGGCGTCGCCACGCGCACCCGCATCGTCAAGGTCGATCCCGGCGAAGCGACGATCCTCGCCCGCTCGCAGATGGAAGTGACCGTCGACCTCGAGGGTGAGATTCCGCAGGAGGCCACGCTGCTCTACACCACGGCCGACCGCAGCCTGGTGAACGAGCCGGTCGTCCTGCGCGACACCGGCGAGGGACTGCACCGGTTTCGCGGGTCGGTGTCCGGGCCGAACGGGCGCGGACTGCTGCAGGACTTCACCTATCACGTCACTGCCGGAGATGCGGCCAGCGACGTTTATCACGTCAACGTCACGCAGGCGCCCTATGCGACGGTCGAAAGCGTCAGCCTGACCTTCCCGGCCTACATGGGGCTTGATCCCAAGTCGGTCTCCGGCGGCGACATCGACGCCTGGGAAGGTACGCAGGTGACTGTCCGCGCCGTCAGCAACATGCCGGTCGCCGGCGCCCTGCTGAAGTTGCACGACACCGAAGACACCTCTCTCAAGGCGGAAGAGTGCAAGATGCGGCTCGTCGACGAGACGCACCTGGAATACTCGTGGACGCTGCAGTTCCGGCCCGACGGCACGTTCCCGCACTACTACAGCATCGACCTGCGGACCGCCGACGGCAAACGCGATCCGGTGCCCCGCCTCTATGGGCTGACCATCCGCCGAGATCTGCCGCCGGAAATCAAGCTGCTGCATCCGTCGGGCGATATCGAGCTGCCGCTGAACGCCGTCCTGCCGATCGCCTTCACCGCCCGCGACCCGGACTTCATGCTCCGCTCCGTGCGGCTGATGTTCGAGAAACGCGAGCAGCCGCTGGACAGCAAAACGCGACACCTGTACGACGCCCCCCCCGACCGCGCCGAATTGCAGGGACGCGGCGATATCGAACTCGAACCGTTCAACCTCGAGCCGGGCGACGTGCTGACGTTCTGGCTCGAGGCCTGGGACAACATGGCGCCGCTGGGAGACCGTCCGGGAAATCGCACGGTCACTCCCCGCATCAACATCCTGATCGCCGAGCGGGTTGCCACGGCGGAAGCCGAACAACAGCACGCCCAGGAGCAGGCCGCGGCACAGGAGCGGCTCGAAGAAGCCCAGCTGCAGCCGGCCACGGAACCGGGCGACGCGGAACCGGAGCGCGAGCAACAGCAGCAAGAAGAACCGGGGACTGAGGCCGCCCAGGAACCTGCCGGCGACGGCACGAGCGACGCCGCACCGCAGCAGCAGCAACCGGGCGAAGCCAACCCCGGCAACACCGAGAATCCTGGCGAAGCCGCAGGCAACTCCGAGGTAGGGGCCGGCGAGAACGATCCTCAGCAGCAACCTGCAGGCGAACAACAGCCGTCCGGAGAACAACAGGAACAGTCGCGCCCGCCGCAGCAGGGAACCCCGCAGCCGGGCGGCAGCGAAACCGGAGCCGATCCCCAGGCGGGCGAATCGCAGCAGTCACGCTCCGGAAATAACGGCCGCTCCCAGTCGGGCGGCAACGGCACGTCGTCGTCGCAGCCGTCCCAGCGGCGCACCCCCCATCAACCGGGACAGGAAGCCAGCGACGACGAGGCGCTCAACAAGCTGTTTGAGAAATACGGCGACGAACTCAAGCAGCAACAGCGCGAACAGCAGCAGAACGGCGCCGGCGGCGATCAATCGCAACCGGGTGGCCAGCCGAACGGTGAGCGCGCTCCGGACGGACAGAACCCGCCGCAGCAGTCCGGCGAAGACAACTCATCCAACGGGGCGGAATCGCCGTCCGGCAATGAAGACGGTACGGAGCAGACGGGGGAGCGTGATCCAGCGAATCCCGAGCAGCGACGTCAGCAATCCGCGCGCAGCAGCAATGGAGGTCAGTCAGAGACCGGTGACGATCAGAACCCGAACGAGGACGGCAATCAAAGCGGCGATTCGCCGATGACGGGCGACCGTCCCGAGAACAGCGAGACGCCGGAAAACTCGCCGCCGGGCGAACGCGGGAACAGCGATCCGCGCGCGAACCAGGATCCGCGAACCGCGGAGGAGAATCGCGGGCAGAACGGCGTGCAGCCATCGCCGGAGAATGGCGACGCCGGTCAGCAGCAGAACGAGGGCACGCCGATGCCGGGTGGCGGCGCGGATGCACCGCAGCCATCGGCGGAGAATCCGCAGCAGCAACAGCAGCCGTCGCAGGGGAACTCCTCGGCCGGCCAGTCGTCGTCCGCTCAGCCCGCCAACGACCCGCCGTCGGGCGATCAGAACGCAACTGCGCAGGAACCGGCCGATCAGAACGCAGCCGGCGGCGGCGATCCGTCACAGGCGCAGCCGTCGGAGAATGCGGACCCGAATCAGCCGGGGGACCGCGGTGCTTCGGGAGGCGACGAAACGCAAACGGCACAGCCGTCGCAGACCGGCGGCCAGCCGAACGGACCGGACGATTCGCAGCCGGGGCAGGGGCGCAAGAACGGACAGCGCTCGCAGCAACCGTCGCCGGGCGAACAGGGCAGCAGCCAGCAGGCGAGCGAAGGCACGCCCGGCGGCCAGCAGTCGCAGGAGGGCGATCCGAGCCAGTCGTCGAGCGCGCCGTCGCAAGCCTCCCAGGGAGGCAAGCCGAGCGCGGGGCAGGGGCGACAGTCTTCCAACGGCGGGCAGCAGCAGGCCGGCGGGGACCAGCAGTCTCAAAACGGCGGCGGTGATCCCTCAGCAACCGAATCGGAGAATGGATCCGAACAGCCGGGTGAGTCACCGGCGGGTGAACATCAGACGGGCGACGCACAGCAGCAGAACGGCGGCCAGCCGGAAGGAACCCCGAACGCCAATCAGAATGGCGCGCCGCAGGACAATGCTCAGCAGGGAGGCGGCGAGCAGGAGGGGCGTCAGCAAGACGGTGCTCAGCAAGACGGTGCTCAGCAGGGCGGTGCTCAGCAGGGTGGTGAACAACAGGAAGACGGATCGCAGCCGGAGGGCCAGCAGCGAAGCAACCAGCAAGGCGGCCGGCAGAACGGCGACGAGAACGCTTCTCAGGAGAATGCCGCTCAGCAGGAAGGCGGCCAGGCGGGCGGGGGTGCGCAACAGGGTGGTGCTCAGCAGGAAGGCAACGAGCCGAACAGCGGCGAACAGCAGGAGGGCGGCCCGAATCAGGGCGAGCAGGGCGGAGCAAAGCCCGGAGCACAGCAGCAGGGCGGTGCGCAAGGAGAACAGCAGCAGCAAGGTGGAAATCAAGGCGCTCAACAGGGAGGTGGCGAACAGGGAGGTGGTGAACAGGGCGGCGAGCAAGGTGGGGGAGCACAGGGGGGCGGCGAACAGGGGGGTGAGCAGGGCGGCAATGGCGGAAAGCAGCAGGGCGGTGAAGGTGGAAAGCAGGGCGGCCAGCCAGGCAGCGGACAGGGAGGCGGCGAATCAGGCGAGGGAGGAACGGACGGGGCTCCCAGCGCGCAAGCCGGCAGGGGTCAGGCGGGCAACGGCCGCTCGGGCGGTGGAGGCATGGGGCAGCGCAGTTCCGCGCAGCCGCAGGGGGGCGGTGGCGACGGCGCGGGTGGAGGTGCCGGGGCCGCCGATCCAGCGGACCTGAACGACAAGAAGCGCGCGACCGAACTCGTGTTGCGGCGGCTGCAGGACGAACTCAGTCGCGGCGAAGTGTCGCAGGAACTGCTGCAGGACCTCGGGTGGACCGAGCAGAACCTGCGGGACTTCATGGAGCGTCTCGACCAGCGGCTGGGGGACACGGGAGCGGACCAGTCGCCGGAGGCGCAGGCGCGCCGACGTCAATTCAGCGAGATTCTGCGCGGCATCGAGTACGACTCCGAAGGCCGTCAGCAGTCGGCCGACGGCGGTGAGCGACCCGTTGAAGCCGGATCCGGCGCCGTCCCGCGCCTGCCGCCGCCGTCGGAATTCCGCGGCGCGGAACAGTCCTTCCAGCAGAAGAAGTCCCGCGAGACGAACAAGTGACCGGCGCCGGAGGAATGGAACGCAGATGACGCGGATCGACCGAGATCGACGCAGATCGAAGGACGGGAGACAGCGGGTACTCAGACCATCGGCACGCGCCACCCGTTGCATTTCCCTTCTTGACTTCGTGTCCTTCGTGACCTTCTGTTAAAACTTCAGGAGCCTGCTTTCGCAGACGAGACGAAATTCTTACAGAAGGTCACGAAGGACACGAAGTAGAAGCGAAGGCGGGTGACAGCGAGTGAATTTGCTCCGGCATCATGAAGCTGTTTGAGTTTTTCTCCGTTTCCTCTGTTTGCTCCTGTTGATCCCTCATGGATGTCCGTGACAAGGTCGTTGTCGTGACGGGGGGCGGCGGCGGGATTGGGGCTGCGCTGTGCCGGCGGTTCCAGGCGGAAGGAGCGCGCGGCATTGCCGTCGCCGATCGCGACGAGGCGCGAGCCCGCGCCGTGGCCGATGAAATCAATGGTCTCGCCGTCCGGACCGACTCCGGCGTCGAGTCCGATGTTCAGCAGCTGGTCCAACTGGCAACGGCGAAGCTCGGACCGATCGATCTCTTCTGCTCGAACGCCGGCATCATGGTGATGGGTGACTCCGCCACGCCCGACGCCGACTGGCAGCGGATCTGGCAGGTCAACGTCATGGCGCACGTCTACGCCGCGCGGGCCGTGCTGCCGGGGATGATCGCGCGGGGGCGCGGCTACCTGCTGCACAACGCGTCGGCCGCCGGGCTGCTCACGCAGATCGGCTCGGCGCCGTATTCCGTCACCAAGCACGCGGCCGTCGGCTACGCCGAATGGCTGTCGATCACCCACGCCGCGCAGGGAATCAAGGTCTCCTGCATCTGCTCGCAGGCAGTGTTCACCGACATGCTCGGCGATACGGCGGGGGGCATTTCGGAATTCCTGCGCGGATCGGCGCTCACGCCCGAACAAGTCGCCGAAGCCGTGATCGAGGGGCTGGCGGCCGAGCAGTTCCTGATCCTCCCGCATCCGGTCGTCGTGGAGTATTTCCGTCACAAGGCGGAGAACTACGAACGCTGGCTCGGCGGCATGCGCAAGCTGCAGGCGCGCTACGGAGGCCAGCCGTGAGCGTGCTGACTCTGGTGCGGCACGGACAGGCGTCGCTGTTCGCGGCCGACTATGATCGACTGTCGGCCGTCGGCGAACGTCAGGGACTGGCGCTCGGCGCATACTGGGCCGGGCACGGCGTGCAGATCGACGCGATTTACTCGGGGCCGCGCGTGCGGCACCGGAAGTTCGCCGAACTGGCGGCGGCAGGTTATCGTGAGCGGGGACTCCATTGGCCCGAACCGGTGGTGCTCAATGAACTTGACGAGTTCGATCTGGACGGAATGGCGCAGCACTGTGCTCCGCAGTTGTCCGGGCGCGATCCCGAGTTCGCCCGGATGGTCTCAGAGTTCGCGGGCTGCCAGACCGACGAGGAGCGGCAGCGGGGCTTTCAGCGGATGTTCGAGCGGGTCCTGCGGCACTGGCAGGCGTCCGAAGTTCTGGAAGGCGATGTTGAGACCTGGGGGGCGTTCCGGGCGCGGGTGGCGGGGGTGATCGGCCGGATCCAGTCGGAGTCGCCGCGCGGTGCGCGGGTGGCCGTGTTCACGTCGGGCGGCGTGATCGGGTGCGCCCTCCAGCATGCGCTCGGCGTATCGGACCCGATGATGCTCGACCTGAGCTGGCGCATCCGCAACGCCTCGCTGACCGACTTCGTCTTCACGCCCGAACGGCTGACGCTCGACGCGTTCAACATGATCCCGCACCTGAAAGACCCGGCGCTCTGGACGTACCGGTGACCAACAGAGGTTCGATGGCAGACGTGAACGACCAGGAAAGGAAATAACAGGAGGCAACGGAGGAAACAGAGACGTGCAGCGATGGAAACGTTGTCGCTCACCAGCCCGCAGCGCGAGCGAGGGCGTTCTGGCGATGCACGAAGTTAATGAATTCGATCACTCGAACTGCATTGAATGGTCCCATTTCTTTGTGTCCTTTGTGACCTTCTGTAAATCTCTTCTTCTTCCTGCTGAAGGATGTGCCAGGCGGTATTGAACAGAAGGTCACGAAGGACACAAAGAAGAAAAATACGGTTGAGAGCGATTTGAGATGGAAGTGTCCCGCTCTGCAGGAATTGTTGGGGAATTTGCGTCGTCGCTTCTCCGTTTTCTCTGTTGCCTCCTGTTCTTCCTTCTTGCAGCAGCCCATGAGCGCTGACCTCAACAACACTGCGGCCATCCGGGCTGGTGAGGACCTGCCGGTCGAGCGGCTGGCGGAGTATCTGCAGCGCGAGCTGCCGGCCGGCGGCGCGCCGGTGACCATCGAGCAGTTTCCCAGTGGGCATTCCAACCTGACGTATCTGGTGCGGCGCGGAGGCCAGGAATGGGTGCTGCGCCGGCCCCCGTTCGGAAACGTCGTCGCGTCCGCGCACGACATGGGTCGCGAGTTCCGCATACTGTCGCGGCTGCATGCCGTTTACCGGCCTGCTCCGCGGCCCGAGCTGTATTGCGAGGACGAACGTGTCCTCGGAGCGCCCTTCTACCTGATGGAGCGCCGCCGTGGCGTGATCCTGCGTAAGACTCTGCCGCCGGGAATCACAATCGAATCCGATCT
>JAEUIG010000014.1 GCA_016795125.1 Planctomycetaceae bacterium
CAGGGGAGTCGCTGGCCGCTGGCCCTCACCCCCGGCCCCTCTCCTGGGGGGAGAGGGGAGATCGCTACATACCGCGCTTGTAGAGCGATCGGATGGCTTCGACCCGCTTCCGGTTGACTCCCATGTCGGAGTAGCCGACTCGCGACGCGCTCCGGATGTGGATGACTCCGGCCGGCTCGTCCAGGAGGAGTTCAATGTCGTCGGCAAACCGGAACAGCTGCGTGCAGCACTCGTAGCGTGCATAGCCGGGCGAAGCGGTGATCAACGCCACGCGCGGCAGCGACTCGACGCAGTCGCGAGCGCGATCGAAGGCAACCGCGGGCGTCGCGGCCCCAATCGGTAAAGCGTCGACGGTCCGATCGGCGGGTGAGTTCTGGCTGCACACGCAGTTCGGCTTCGCTGTGCACGGCTGCAACGTCCCGCGCACGGGTCCGAGTTCCGGCCGCTGCCACGAGTAGACGGCCAGGGCCGTCATATACAGCGGCCAGGCCGCCAATACGAGCAAAACGTAGAGCATCAGGCGTTGCCGTGAACGGAGGCTGAGGGGCAGATGGCGGGGGGCGGGCATGGTCACTTGAATGATGTGGACTTCATCCTTTGCGAACACCGATCGTCAACAGCAGGTTGGCGTAGAGGGCCTGATCGGCCGTCTGGATGGTGAGGACGTGCCTGGGGGACGAGGCCGCCTCGTAGAAATCCCAACGGGAGATCGGCTGCAGCGGCACGTCGACGCCGCCGTCCTTGAGAACCTTCCGGAAGTCGGCCCAGATCGGCGGCTCTCCCGATTGCGACAGCGGATCGCTGTCGGGGATTCCCATGGTATTCGCCGCCTCAATGGGAATCGCCGTGACCAGGGCGCGCAGCACGTCGCAGCAGCTCACGATCCCCGGCGACAGGTTGAGGCTGACCAGTTCGGCATGCGGGCCCAGCGTGTGGGACGCCGGATAGTTGCCGTCCGCAATCAGCACCTGCGAACTGTGGCCGGCGCGGCCGAGGAGCATGTTGATCTGTGGGTGCAGCAGCGTGTGCTTGAGCATGTAATAGGGAGGATTCAGGATTCGGGGGTTAGCGACGCATCGAAGATGCGTCTGACCTACTCCGTCCAGGACTTCAGCCAGTTGACGGAGCGGCGATAGAAGCTGTCTGAGGGAACGCATGTGACCAGTTCCACGCGACCCTCCGGGTCGAAATGAACGTCCAGTTGCCAGAAGTCGTCGATCCAGACGGCCAGGGTGCCCGCTCCTGCAACTCGATCCAGCTCCATGTAAGGTGGTCCAAGAATTGCTTCAACCTCCACCCGCGACATGCCTGCGGCAACCCGCGCCGCCTGTGATTTGAGGTGCTGGCTCCGCCAGGCGAACAAGCCGATGGCCGCGAGCGACAGCACAAGTCCCGTCGCAATCAACAGGTTACGGAGATTGCGAGCTTGCATGACCGTCTGCGTCTGAATCGGTGTGCGTCGCCCGGTCAATCCAAACTGTGCCAGAGTCGGCTTCTCTCGAACCGATGTCCTCTGGCATAATGTGCAAATACTGCGAGATGAATGCCACTCCAAGGCAGATCGGGGGGTACGCATCTGCGATGCGTCGCTAATCCCTGAATCCGGAATCCCGACCCCTGAATCCTTCCCGTCAAGGAACTCTGTGATGCGACTTCCCTCATCGTGGCGGCTGCTCGCCTGCGTCGTGGCTCTCTGCCTGTTTGCCCAGACGCTCGTGCTGGCCGACGGCACCATCGCCCGCTGCGGCGAGGGGTGGCTGGAAGAGATCGGCGGCTACCCGGTGTTGCACCTCAAGGGGACGCCGTACGAGATGGGCTACCAGCACGGCGCCCTGCTGAAAGAGAGCGCCCGGGAGAACTTCAACAACATCCTCAGCATGGACGAAGGCAAGACGGTCGACCTGGGACCCATCGAGGTCAAGCCGACCGACGCCATCCGGACGATCGTCGGCATGCAGCGGCAGTTCGTTCCGCAGGAATACTTTGAAGAGCTCGCCGGTCTGTCGGCCGGATCGGGCATCAAGCGGGAGGACGTCGAGATCGCGAACTTCATCCCCGAGCTGTTCCACTGCAGCGGGTTCGCAATCATGAATTCCGCCACCGCGAACGGCAAGCTGTATCACGGCCGCGTGCTGGACTACGCGATCGACTGGGGCCTGCAGGATCACGCGGTCATCATCGTCTACGAGCCGGAAGGGGGCATTCCGTTCGTCAACGTGTCGTACGCCGGGTTCATCGGCTGCGTGACGGGGATGAACGCGAAAAGCGTGTCGATCGGCGAAATGGGGGGCGGCGGGGCAGGGCACTGGCAGGGGATGCCGATGGCGCTGCTCGTCCGTCACGCGCTCGTGAAGTCGGAGACGCTGGATCAGGCGCTGGCGATGTTCGAGAACACGCCGCGCACCTGCCAGTACTACTACGTCGTCGCCGACGGCAAGACGAACCAGGCGGTCGGCATGGAAGCCTCGTGGGACACGTTCACGATCATCAAGCCGGGCGAAGAGCATCCGCTGCTGCCGACCCCGGTGCAGGACTGCGCCCTGCTCTCAGCCGGCGAACGCTACACCGAACTCGTCCGCCGCGTGCAGGAGGGCCACGGGAAGTTCACACCCGAGTCGGCGTTGCGGATCATGGACCGCGGCGTGGCGATGAAGAGCAACCTGCACAACGTGCTGTTCGAGCCGGAAACCACCCGCTTCTGGGTCGCGAACGCCACGCACGACAAAGCCCCGGCCGCCGAGCAGCCGTATCACGCGTTCCAGCTCAGCGAGCTGCTCGGCCGCAAGCCGGACATGCAGAGCCGGGAACTGCCGCTGGTTTCTCAGACGACAGCGGCGAAGTAAGTTGCAGAGGAGGCATTGAAGGCCTCACTACCCCGCCACCACCGCCAGCACCGCTGTCACGTTGTCCTTCCCGCCGTTCGCCAGTGCTCGCTCGATCAGCGCGTGGCAGGCGAGTTGCGGATCGGGCTGTTGGGAGAGTGCAGCGGCGATCTCGTCGTCCGGGACCATGTCGGCGAGGCCGTCGGTGCACAGCAGGAGCCGGTCGCCGGGTTCGAGCTCCACGTAGTGGATCGTCGCTTCGACGGTCTCGTTG
>JAEUIG010000031.1 GCA_016795125.1 Planctomycetaceae bacterium
GCTGGCGCGGTTCGGCACTCCTGCCGGCATCCTGTCCGCGTCCGGCAGCGAACTGCTGGAGGTCGACGGCGTTGGCCCCAAATTGTCGTCGGCCATCATCCTGGCCCGAAACTCAGAGGATGCCGAGCGCGAGCTGGCCGACTGCGGCGAACTGGGGGTCCGGCTCCTGATCCGAGGCGCGCCGCAATACCCCAGGATGCTCGCCGAAACGTGCGATGCGCCGTCGCTCCTGTACTGCCGGGGAGACCTGCTTCCCGCCGATGAACTGGCCGTTGCGATCGTCGGCTCGCGGCAATGCACGCTCTATGGACGCCAGCAGGCGGAACGCTTTGCGTCCACGCTGGCCCGCGCGGGGATCACGATCATCAGCGGGCTGGCCCGCGGCATCGATGCCGCCGCGCACCGGGGAGCGCTGAGCGCCGGCGGCCGGACGATCGCCGTTTCCGCCACCGGGCTGAACGAGCTTTATCCCCCGGAGCACGCCGAACTGGCCGACGAGATCTCGCGCAACGGCGCCGTCGTTTCAGAGTCTCCGCTGAACCGCGGCCCGTCGCGCGGCATCTTTCCGCAGCGAAACCGGATTATCTCGGGGCTGTCGCTGGGAGTCGTCATCATTGAGGCCAACCGCAAGAGCGGCGCGCTGCACACCGCCCGGCATGCGAACGAACAGGGCCGCGAGGTTTTCGCCCTGCCCGGCCGCGTCGACTGCCTGGCGAGCCAGGGGTGCCTCGACCTCCTCCGCGACGGGGTGACGCTTCTGCGCAGCCCGGACGATGTGCTGGAAACGCTCGGCCCCCTGATGCAGCCGGTCAAACGCGCCGACGGCGATGTCGTCCACGTCCCGCGCGAACTGAATCTCAGTGATCAGGAGCGAACCATCCTGAACCTCGTGACGTCCGATCCAATGCACGTCGATCAGGTGCTGGCCGGCGCGGGGATCGAAACGTCCCGCGTGCTCGCGACGCTGACGATCCTCGAGATGAAACGCCTCGTGCGGCGGCAGCCGGGCGGATACCTGGTGCGGGCGTATTGAGCCACGAGGTTGATCCCCGTGGACCAGTGCGGCGGGGATGCAGAAGACAATTGCAAATTGCAAATTGAACATTGCAAATTGCAAATTGCGGGAGAGGCGCTGTGCTTGTTTCGGCCGGTCTCCTGACTTCGGTTGCGGCCGGTCTCCTGACCGTGCCGCTCTGCCGACCTCAAGTCTCCTCGCCGCGACACCGATTGTCGCATGCAAAGCTCTCTGCCGCTGCTTTGCCGAGTTGCTACAATCCCGGCGCGTTTCGCAGAAACCGAGCGTCAAGCGCTCCCTTACGGTCGCGGCTAGTCAGACTTCAACCCGAATATGTCCACTGAAGCTCCCAATACCTCCGAACGTCCGCTGGATTTTGTCCGCCAGATCGTCGCCGCCGACCTTGCGGCAGGTAAGAACGGCGGACGCGTCAAGACCCGCTTTCCCCCCGAGCCGAACGGTTACCTGCACATCGGCCATGCCAAGTCGATCTGCCTGAACTTCGGCATCGCCCGCGAGTTCGGCGGTCAGTGCACGCTGCGCTTCGACGACACCAACCCCGTCACCGAAGACACCGAGTACGTCGAGTCCATCCAGGAAGACGTCCGCTGGGTGGGCTTCGAGTGGAACGACCTCCGTTACGCCAGCGACGATTTCGACCAGCTGTACGCATGGGCCGAGACGCTCATCAACAAGGGGCTCGCGTACGTCGACAGCCAGGATGTGGAGACGATCCGCCGGCAGCGCGGGACGGCGACGGAACCCGGGGTGGAAAGCCCGAATCGCAGCCGGTCGGTCGCCGAAAACCTCGACCTGTTCCGCCGCATGAAATCCGGCGAGTTCCCGGACGGAGCGCACGTGCTGCGCGCGAAAATCGACATGGCCGATCCGCACCTCATCCTGCGCGATCCGGTCCTGTATCGCATCAAGCACGCGCATCACCACCGCACCGGCGATAAATGGTGCATCTACCCGATGTACGACTTCGCCCACGGCCAGTGCGACGCGATCGAAAACGTCACGCACTCCATCTGCACGCTGGAGTTCGAAACGCACCGCGTCCTCTACGACTGGTGCATTGAAAAGCTGGAAATCTACCCGTCCCGGCAGTACGAGTTCGCGCGGCTCAATCTCACCTACACCGTGATGAGCAAGCGCAAGCTGCTGGAACTGGTGAAGAACGGCATGATGTCCGGCTGGGACGATCCCCGTATGCCGACGCTGTGCGGGCTGCGCCGCCGCGGGTACACGCCTGAGGCGATCCGTGCGTTCTGCGGGACCATCGGCGTCACGCGCTACAACGGCCTGACCGACATGGTCGTGCTGGAGAATGCGCTGCGGGACGATCTCAACAAACGAGCGCCGCGGCGGATGGCGGTCCTCCGCCCGCTGAAAGTCGTCATCACCAACTATCCCGAGGGGCAGTCCGACGAACTGGACGCGATCAACAACCCCGAGGATGCCTCAGCCGGCACGCGGAAGGTGCCGTTCTCGCGAGAGCTGTACATCGAGCGGGACGACTTCATGGAGGACCCGCCGAAACAGTTCTTCCGCCTGGCCCCCGGACGCGAAGTCAGGCTGCGCTACGCGTACTTCATCAAGTGCGAAGAGGCGGTGAAAGACGAGGCCGGCAACATCGTCGAACTGCGGTGCACGTATGACCCGGCCACGCGCGGCGGCGACGCCCCCGACGGCCGCAAGGTGAAAGCCACGTTGCACTGGGTGAGCGCGAACCACGCAATCGACGCGGAAGTTCGGCTGTACGACCACCTCTGCCGGATCGAAGACCTCAGCGAAGTCCCGGAAACCGAGGACTGGAAGAACTACCTCAACCCGCAGTCGCTGGACACGCTCACCGGCTGCAAGCTGGAACCGTCCCTGAAAGACGCGGAGCCCGGCAGCAAGTGCCAGTTTGAGCGGCTCGGGTACTTCTGCGTCGATACGGAGTCGGTTCCCGGCAAACCGGTGTTCAACCGCAGCGTGACGCTGAAGGACACGTGGGCGAAGATTCAGAAGAAGGGCGGGTAGGGCGAAACCGCAAGTGTTTCCCGCTTGCGGTTTCGTATCAGTTCGCACTGACGGCGTCCGCAGCCTTCTCCGGCCGGCGTTTCAGTACGCGCCAGGTGAATGCTCCGATGTCGTCCAGGTACGAGTAGATCACCGGGATCGCCAGCAGCGTCAGCAGCAGGGAGAGAGTCTGGCCGCCGACGGCGAGCACGGCGATGGAGCGGCGCTCCTCCGCGCCTGGACCAGTGGCGATGAGCAGCGGGAGCAGGCCGGCGACGAAGGAGATCGTCGTCATCAGGATCGGCCGCAGCCGGTCGCGGTTCGCCAGCAGGATTGCCTCAGTCCGCTCCATGCCCTGCGCGCGAAGGTTGTTGGTGTGGTCGACCTGCAGGATGGCGTTTTTCTTGATGACGCCGAACAGGACGAGGATACCCATCGCCGAGTAGAGATTCAGCGATTCGCCGCCCCACAACAGGCTGAGCAGGCCGAACGGCACCGCCAGCGGCAGCGACAGCAGGATCGTGAAGGGATGCACGAGGTGCTCGAACTGTGCGGCCAGCACGATGTACATGAAGACGAACGACAGGACGATCATCCAGACAAAGTCGTTG
>JAEUIG010000042.1 GCA_016795125.1 Planctomycetaceae bacterium
CATCTCTTCGGCGGCCGAAGCCGCTGGTTGGCATCCCAATTATAGTTCGAGGGGAGACCCCTCACGCAAGCTGCGAACGGCAAGAATCGCGGCCAACGAGACACCTCGCAGGTCGCCCCATGTAATTGGCGGCTCGCCCCCCTCGGATATGCTGCGAGCAAACGCATCGACCTCGGCCTGGTGACCCTTATCCTGGCCGGCGAGCTTCGTCCGCTTTGTCTTGCCACGGACACATGTGGTCACGCTTCGGAAATCATCGATGACGGCCACCCGGCCGCCGCCGAACACTTCCACCCGCTCTTTGGGAAATGCCTTATCCCCGCCGGCCAGGTACGCGATGTTCGAAATCGAGCCGTTGGCGTGCCGCAGCGTGATAAAGCACTGGTCGTCGGTGATTCCCGGGGCCCCACCAGCTTCGCCGGTGCCTCCCACCGACTCCGCGTACACCCGTACCGGCGGCGATCCCGCCAGATACGTCGCCAGGTCGATCCCGTGACACGCTTCGCCAACGATGCGGCCGCCGCCTTCCGCGTCGTCCTGTGTCCAGTGATCCGCCGGGATTGCACCGGCGTTGAACCGCACGCTGATCGTCAGCGGCGTGCCGACATCGGCAAACACCCGTTTGACCTGCTTTGCCGCCGGCGAAAACCTTCGGTTAAAGCCGACCATCACCACGGGCGCTGCGCTCCCCGCTGCCACCAGCGCCGCTTCGATCTCCTCGAGTTCCTCAATCGTCAGGCACAGCGGCTTTTCAACGAAGACATGCTTTCCGGCCCGGATCGCCTTCAGCACATGTCGCGCATGCTGGTCGTGGCGCGTGATCGACACGATCGCCGACAGGTCCGGATCGGCGAACAATGCGTCCTCGTCGGTGGTCGCCTGCTCGAACTCCAGTTTCGCACCGACGGTCGCCGCGGAAACCCCGCCCGGTGTGCACAGCGTGGCCAGCCGCAGCTTGCCGGTCTGTGCGAGAGCCGGCAGCAGGACCATCCGCGCGAAGTTACCGGCGCCCAGCACGCCAATCGCCGGCTTGTCCGTTGCTTTTGGCTGTGCGTTGTTCCCCAGTCGGATTGCCGGCTGTTGAACCCGAGCCGCGATCGACGGATACTCGATGACGATCCCGAGATAGGGCTCGCTCCCCGACTCGATCATCGCGTACGCGTCGGTTGCCCGTTCGATCGCGTAGCGATGCGAGATCAGCGGCGTGACATCCAGCTTGCCGCGGGCCATCAGGTCGAGCACGCTCTGGATGTTGCGCTGCTCGGTCCAGCGGACGTAGGCTGCCGGGTAATCGCGCCCGCGCTCTTCGTAGTCGGCGTCGTACCGGCCAGGTCCGTACGAGCAGGACACCACGAACTCCGTCTCTTTGAAATAGAACGCCCGCCGGTCCAGTTCCAGCCCGACGACGCCGACCAGCACCACGCGTCCCTTCTGGCGTACGGCGGAAGCAGCGAGTTCAATCGGGCCGTTGGACTGTGTGGACGCCGTAATCACGACGGCATCCGCCCCCAGCCCGCGCGTCGCGTCCGCAACGTGCTGAGCCGACAGGTTGGGCCGCGCCAGTTCCGCTCCCATCCGCATGGCGAGTTCGCACTTCGCCGCGTCCAGATCGGTGCCGATCACCCGGCAACCAGCCGCATTCAGGATCGAAACTGCCAATTGTCCGATGAGTCCCAGGCCGATCACAAACACCGTTTCGCCGAGGCCCGTTTCGGCCAGCCGAGCCCCTTGCATCGCAATCGCGCCGAGCACGGCGAACGCTGCCTGGTCGAACGGCACGCGGTCCGGCACCCTGGCGCACAGGTTACGCGGAATACTCACCAGTTCTGCGTGAGGTCCGTTGGAAGCCACCCGATCGCCCGGCTTGTAATCCTGCACCCCGGCCCCGCAGGCCAGCACGATTCCCGCCGAGCTGTAACCCATCGACATGGGGGAGTCGAGCTTCTCCCGAACCTGGCGGATCGTCGTCAGCAGCCCCTCATTGCGGACTTTCTCCAGGACCCGCCGCACGTGGTCCGGCCGCTCGCGGGCCTTGCCCAGCAGCGACTTCTTCGCCAGGTCCATGACCATCTTCTCGGTGCCGGCCGAGACGACGGACGCGGAATTGGCGATCAGCAACTCGCCCGGCTGGACGAGCGGATCGGGAATCCGGGCGAGGCTCAACTTGCCGTCGCGGATGTTCTGCAGAAGTTGTTGCACGGTGGTGACTGTTAACGTCTGGCGGACGACAACCTTACGTCAAAAACGGCCAACAGGCGGCCATCATTTGACGGCGGTGGGCATCTCCTGATCCGCCGAAATGGCCTGAAAAACAGGGGCGACCACCGCCCGCAGCTGCAGGGCGCCAGACACGGACAAGTGGTCGTCGTCAACGTACAGGGGACGGCCGTCGCACGAGATGCGACACCGGTCACGCTCAGGAAAGAACGCCGACGAGGGATCGAGGACCTGAACGTTCGTGTCAGCGAGCCTCTGAAACAGGGCGTCCGCTGCCGATGAATGGGCGCAGTAATCCTGCCAGGTGCACGCGGCGTCCGACAGATCGCGTTTCCAATGCAGTGACAGCGCCAACGCACGCGGCACGCTCGTCGGCTGCTCCGGCACCTGCCGCAGAATCCAGACATGCTTTCCCAGGGCTGCCAGTTCGGACACGGTTTTCCGCAGGTTGTCTGCGTTCATCACGTCCGATTTGTGGTCCGCCCAGCGTGCGACCAGCAGCACGTGCTGAATGCTCGGCGCGGAATCGAGTTGTTCGCGCACCGCTTCCTGGAACGCGCGCTTGCCCGCGTCGCGCTCCGTCTCCCCGCAGAACAAGGGAATTGTCGCCGAGCGGCTGACGGCGACGGCCGGTACATGCAACTCGGAACAAAGTGCGTCCATCACCGGCATGAAGGCATCGCCATGACTGTCTCCAATCACCGCCAGCACGGGCGGCCGATCGTCCGCTGCATCCCCCAGTCGCGGCAGGCCGCGACGAACTATCGAATTCGGCAGGTCGTGACGCAGCTTCCGCTGCGGATTGGTGTCGGTCGCCCCTTCGGCCGCACTGAGCACTTCCGGCGAGAATCGTTCGGGCCAGCCACCAACTGCGTGGATTCCCAGTCCGATTGCCATGAGCGCACACGTACCGACGGCGTACAACGACAGTATCCCGCGCCGGGTTCCACACAGCGTTCGCCGGCGAAACGGCTGTTCGACCAGCGCCCACGAGGCGGCCGCCAGGCCCACGCTCACGCCGATCAACGCGAGACGGAGACCCACCCCCAGCGGCGCGAAGCGCAGGTAGTTTGCATACGCGAACAGCGGCCAGTGCCAGAGGTAAATCGAGTACGACAGCAGTCCGATCATGACAAACGGCTTTGTCGACAGCAGCCGCTCGACCAGTGTCGGCGAGCCTCGTCCTCCGCCGGCGATCACCAGCGCCGCGCCGAGACACGGCAATAGCGCCGCCACTCCGGGAAAGGCCGTCTGCTGATCGAACTGCACGCAGGACCAGCCGATCATCAGCAATCCCAGCACCGACAGCCCCTCGAACACCCGCTTGGGCAGCACGATGCGCGAATAGCCGAACGCGAGGATGACGCCCAGCAGCAATTCCCAGGCCCGCGCCGGCAGCAGAAAGAACGCCGAATCCGGCGTTTTCTGGGTGGAATACGCGCTCCATGCCAGCGACGCAATCAGCAGTGCAATCAGCACCGCCATTCTCCCTCGCACCCTGCTGAGCAGCAGCAGCAGCGGCGGCAGCAGAACGTAGAACTGCTCTTCAACCGCCAGCGACCAGGTATGCAGCAGCGGCTTGATCTCCGATGGCCCGGCGAAATAGCCGGCTTCCCGGCAGAAATAGAAATTCGCGGCCAGCAGCCCCTGCGCGACGACCGACTGGCCGAGTTCCCGAAAATCACGAGGCAGCAGCAGCACCCCGCCGGCGGCCAGCACTGCCAGCAGGACGATCGAGAGCGCCGGAAACAGCCGACGCACTCGCCGTTCCCAGAAGCGGACGATCGAAAATTCGCCCCGGTCAATTTCCGTCTGCACGACGGAAGCGATCAGGAACCCGGAGATCACGAAGAACACGTCGACGCCGACGTATCCGCCCGTCAGGCCGAGGCCAGCGTGGAACAGCAGGACCGGCACGATCGCCACCGATCGCAGCCCGTCGATATCGGCGCGGTAGCGGGATTCTCGATCCGAGGGTGACACAATGTCGGGAGTGGGCGGAGTCATTTCGCCGTCGGAAGCTGGTGCGGCAGGCGACGGGAGGCGGGTGCAGACGCGGCGGCGGTCAGGTCGATCAAGGGGGATTCGGGATCGAACCCGTCAAACTTGTAGCCGTAGCGTCGGATGTCGTCGCCGACCAGTCCGTCAAAGATGCCGCGCGACAGACGATTCCAGTACGTCGTATACGGCTCTTTTCCCTGAGTGATGTTCGCCCGGGGAAGTTCGACGGTGCGTTGAATCCCTATTCTGGCGAACAAGGCGTTGATCGACTCTGGCAGCATCTCGTTGCGCAGTGCGAAGTGCACTCCCTGAAGCATGGGGAATGCAAACCGCTGCAATTCGCCGCGGTTCAAGGTTTTGCGAGCCAACGTCGCCAGCACCCAGGGATTGAAGCCGACATAACGCATGAACTGCTGACGGCGTCGCCGCCGCCGCCCGCGCGATGCCAGCAGCTCGCGTTGCGCCTGGTACTCGGCTTCCGAGAGTTTGTCGCGCCCGCGCTCGACCTCCCGTTCCTGCACGCCCAGGGAGTAGTCCAGCCAGTCGCCGGCGAGACGTTGATAGTACGTCACGATGCGATCGTAGGGGTTGCGGATGTTCGCGACGACCGTCAGTTTCGCGAGTTGCTCGGCGGTGAGCAGCCCGTCTCGCAGCAATTGCGCCACGCTGTTGTGTTTGGCGTCATGCACCACGCGGCCATCCACGATAATGTGCCACTCCGGGAGCGGTTCGCCGCCGAAGTCGGCGATGAGCATATTGCCGACCACGCTGCACCCGGTGCCGGGCACCATGATGAACAGCAGGTTCAAATCGCGGCAGAGAATGGCCATTTCGAGTCAGTCGAGACGCAACCAGCGACGCCGCATCAACGCCGCAACTCCACAATCAATGAACCTGGCGGCTCTTTCCCAACCGTGATCCGGCCGTACTGTTTGGGCGTTTCACCGTGCTCGGCGGAATAATCCAGCACCTGGGTGAAACCTGCCTCGAGTGCGAAGGTCTTCAGCAGCGGAAAGCAGTATGCGTACTTGTGCTGCCCATCGCAAAAGATGTAGTTGATCGCCTGGCTGGCGGGATCGTCAAACTGTCGCGGCCAGTGGGAGGTCTTCGTGCCGGCCAGGATGTTGAGCGCATGCTGCAACGACGGCACCGCCAGCCGCACGCAACCGTCCGGCGCCACTACGCGGCGCATCTCCTTGAGGAGTGCCAGCGCTTCATACGGCAGCAGGTGCTCCAGCGTGTGGGAGCAGTAGATCAGACGGGCCGAGCCATCCCGGAAGGGCAGGTTGTTCCGCAGGTCCAGCCACAGGTCGGCCTTGCGACGGATGTTGCCGTCGACATTGATCATGCCCTCCTTGTAGTCGTCGCCGCATCCCAAATGCAGATAGTGTCCTTCCGGATCCTGCGGCTTCGAATACCGCAGTCGCGCGAGCGCTGTGTTCGGCAGGCACGCGAACCGGTTCATCAGAAAGTAAATGTCTTTCAGCGATTGATTCAGCACGGATTCGTTCTCAACGACGGTCCGGGAGCTGCTCGGCCTGCTGCAGTTCCCGAACCTTGGCCTTCACATGAAACGACTGCACCATCTTGAACATCGCATAGGTCAGTCCGGCGCGGCCGTCCAGAAATCCCATGCGGAATACGTACACGTACAGGAATCGCAGCCACGGCGCACCCGGCAGCCGCATGAACGTCCGCTTCAGCCAGCGCCGCCGCTGCGCCTGTGTGCCGAACAGCGACGGACGCAGTTCATCGTCGCTCCCGTACAGCTGGACGTTCGCCTCCCAAGTTGAATACTCGTTGTGCTTTTCGATGTACCGGTGCAGCGAGTTCCAGTTTTCGTGCCGCACGGGGCTGCACAAACGCCGCGTCGGACCTTCGACCACGACGTGCTCGTGCACCTCCATGTCGGCCATCCGTGCGTCCTGTTGCTCAAGCCGCCGCTCGTACCGGCCGCGGCCGCGGCGGAACAGGCACCGCTTCCAGAGCCGCGTGTCGCCGTGACGCAGCATCCGACCGAGGAACACGATCTGAAACTGCAGCCAGTAACCCGCATACTGCTCGTCCCGGATTGCCGCCGCGATCTCCGCCTTGACCTCCGGCAGCAGGATTTCGTCGGCATCCAGCAGCAGAATCCAGTCGTTCTTCCAGCCGTGAGTCTCGAGCGCCCACTGCCGTTTTTTCGGCCATCCGCCCTGGTAGTGAAACTGCACGACCGTCGCTCCGGCCGCCTGCGCGAGTTCGATCGTGCCGTCGCTGCTCTGTGAATCGACGACGACGACTTCGTCCGCCCATCCCTGCAGCGGCTCCAGGCAGCGACCCAGATTCTTGACCTCATTGCGGACGGCAATCAACACCGAAATCGGAACAATCGCGCTGGAGGCCTGAGCCCGTGCAGGCGAGACAGGCGCAACTGCTGGAAACGCCGTGTTGGAAGGCATGGTTGGAGGAGTCACGGTCGTCATCAGGCGCCGGCAGGGTCGGGAACGCGGGCCGTCACCGCCGGTGCGTTGCTGTTCGCCGGTTCCAGCGACGCCATTCGGAGCGGCGCGTTCAGGAACCGCCGTTCGACGCAGCGAAAGTAGACCGCGGCGGCGAGCAGCGACAGGACGACGCATACAGGAACGGTGAGCATCCAAGTGGCGGCGGTGGACCGCAATCCGGCTCTCCAGGCGAAGGACGCCGTGATTTTGCAGAACGGCCAGTGCACGAGGTACAGGCTGTAGGACCAGACTCCGATCGCACTAAGCAGCGACACCGGCCGCAGCCCGGACCACCGCAACTCGCCCGGCTTGAGCACCACGAGCAGGATCGCAAACGCCGAGCAGAAGCCGATCTCGAAGATCCGCTTGTCCCGCATCACAAACTCGGAGCCGGTCTGCCAGAAGCATCCGGCGGTCAGCGCCGCGAGCAGCGCCAGCACGATCCGCCTTCCGGACGGTGATGCATGGACGAGCGCGTAGTAGACGCCAATCCCCGTAGCAAACTGGATCCACCGGCCGTCCAGGAACATGCCGTCGACATAGCGCATCCAGTGCAATGTCGGCAGCACGGCAAACAACATCAGCATGGCGGCCGTCACGAGGGCACTGGCGCCGAACAGCTGCCGGGGAGCGATCACGATGATCGCAGCCACGACGGCATAAAACTGGACTTCATAGCACAACGTCCAGCCGACGGCCGTGACGTTAATTGTCTCCAGCCCGCACAGCCGCGGGAGCCACGTCTGCACGAGCGCCAGGTTGGACAACCATTCGATCGGATGCATCGATCGGATTGACGAAAAGTGGCTCTTGCGGGTCCAGATGGCAGCATCGGGCCACAACCACTCGGCCGCCAGCAACGCCCCGCTGAGCAGCAGCAGCCAGACCGCGTAAGTCGGAAAGATCCGCACGAACCGGCGCTTGCAGTACAGGCTGGCGCCGTGGTCCTTGCGCCGGCAGCTGTCGGCCGTGGCCGCGATGCAGTACCCGCTGATCACGAAGAACAACTGCACCCCGAGCCAGCCATACTCGGAGACGACATCGAGCAGCCAGCCGGCTCCGTGGCGAATTTCCGGCGCCTGTCGCCAGTCGGCGGTCGCATGATACAGCACGACCCACAATGCGGCGATTCCGCGCCAGGCATCGAGCGTCCGGTACTCGCGCGGCGAGCATCGACCCTCGGCTCCGGTGTTGGCCGCGTCCGCGGTCGCCATGCCCTCCTTCACCAGAACTGCAGTGCCAGATTCGGTCATGCCGCCACCATCGGTCGATGCGCCTGAGTTTCGATGGCGCCCCGATACAGCTCATCGAGCTGTCGCGCGATTCCCGACCACGACAGGTTTGCTTCCACGTAGGCGATGCCCCGCCGGCCGAGCGACCGCGGGTCGGACCGGAGCAGCTGCGCCAGTCCCTGGCGGATCGCAACCACATCATCCTCGACGGTCAGCCCGCACCCCGACTCGTCGACGTGGACGTGCGCTCCCACGCCGTGAGTGACCAGCGGCGCCGCTCCGTGCGCCATTGCCTCGATCACGCTGACTCCGAAATTTTCGTCCCGCGACGGCAGCGCGAAGACCTCGGCGGCGGCAAAGGCGCCCGATTTCAGAATGCCCGCCAGAAAGCCGGTAAACAGCACCGCGTCTTCCAGTTGCAGCTCCTTCGCTGCCGACCTCAGCACCGCTTCGTGACCGTCGTCATGGCCGGC
>JAEUIG010000057.1 GCA_016795125.1 Planctomycetaceae bacterium
TTGGATTCGCTGCTTTCATTCGCTGTTGCGAGTGTGGTAGGGTCTGCTCCGTCTCTTCCGCGTCCTGAACCGATCCAGCGCCCGCAAGGTTCCTTCCGGCATGAGCGAAGCGTCGCAATACGATCCGTATGCCATGCCCCCCGACGGCATCCAGGAACCGCCGGCCTCGCTGTGGGCCGCGCTGTTCAAGATTGGGCCGGGAATCATCCTCGCCGGCTCCATCGTCGGGTCCGGCGAACTGCTGCTGACGACTTCCCTGGGCGCCGAATACGGCTTCGCGTTCCTGTGGCTGATCCTGTTCAGTTGCGTGGTCAAGGTCTTCGTTCAGATCGAGCTCGGACGCTGCGCCATTTCCTCCGGCAAGCCCACTCTCGGCGCGCTCAACGAACTTCCCGGACCACGCTGGCGCGTCAACTGGCAGGTGTGGTGGTGGCTGTTCATGCTGCTGTTCACCGTGTCACAGCTGGGCGCCATGGTGGGCGGAGTCGGGCAGGCGCTGCACCTCGCCCTCCCGGCCGGCGCCGAACGACTCGCCAACGCGGTCGCGCCGCTGTCGGCGTCGCTCGCCGATGGCATCCGCTCACATCCTGAACATCCCTGGGCCGTTCTCACGGCGCTCGCGGCGGTCGTGCTGCTGCTGGCCGGCGGCTACAAATCGATCGAAAAGATCACGACCGTCCTCGTCGTCGGAGTCACGCTGGTCACCGTGGTGTGCGTTGCCGCGCTTCCCGGCAGCGGGTACCCGGTGACCATCGGCGACCTTCGCTCCGGCTTTACGCTGCTGCTGCCGGCAGCCGGGATCGCAGCCGCCTTCGGAACCTTCGGCATCACGGGGGTCGGCGCCAGCGAACTCTACTCGTATCCCTACTGGTGCCTGGAAAAAGGCTACGCCCGGTTCGTCGGCCAGTGCAGCGATGACCCCGCCTGGGAACGCCGCGCCAAGGGCTGGCTGCGCGTGATGTATCTCGATGCCTGGGTCAGCATGCTGGTGTTCACGGCCGCGACCGTCGCGTTCTACGTGCTCGGGGCAACCGTCCTCCATCGGCAGGGGCTGGTTCCCAAGAAAACGGAGATGATCGCCACGCTCGCGGAAATGTACGTGCCGACGTTCGGAGACTGGACGCGGTTCGCGTTTCTCCTCGGTGCCTGGGCCGTGCTGTTCAAGACCCTGTACGTCGCCTCGGCGTCCCACAGCCGGCTGACGACCGACTTCCTGAGCCTGGCCAACTTCGTCAACGTCCACAGCGCCGATCGACGCCGCATCTGGATCCGTCGCTTCTGCGTGTTCTACCCGTTGTTCGCACTGCTCCTGTATTTCACGTTCCGCGATCCGCGGCTGATGGTCATCATGGGAGGCTTCGTGCAGGCGGCGACGCTGCCGGTGATTTCGGCGGCGACCATCTATATGCGGTATCGCCGCCTCGATCCGCGCCTCGCGCCGTCCCGTATCACCGACATCTGCCTGTGGCTGGCCTTCATCAGCATCACCATTGTCGCCGGCTATGCGATCTGGGACTGGGCGATGCACAAGCTCCTGCCGGCGTTCACAGGCAGCGGCGGCTGACGGCGGTTCGCACTCAGGAAGATGACAGCACAAAAGACGAGTGCTCTGACACGCCTTGATTTTAGAGTGCCACTGGCTCTGCCAGTGCGAATTAAGTTCAGTGTTCAATTTGCAATACACTGACGAAGCCAGTGGCACGCAAACAGGATTCTTCTCTCTGACAGAGCACCAGGAGGAACGTGCAGAGTGGTGGCCGTCCGTCGGGACAACTCCCGTCCAAGCGCTGCAAGTGATGCCGGCGTTTGGCCGACGCCGGGACGGCGATCATCTCGCCTCCCCGGAGGAGACTGAATGTTCGAAAACAAGCGAGATCCGCTGCTCCCGTCGGCGGCCTTCCTGGCCCGCATGGGCCGCAACTTCGCCTTCGGCCTGCTGATCGTCGCCGTCTCGATGCTGATCGGCAGTTGCGGCTACCACTACTTCGGCGAACTCGCCTGGATCGACTCGGTGCTGAACGCCGCGATGATCCTCACCGGCATGGGACCGGTGAATCCGATGACCTCCACAGCTGGCAAGCTGTTCGCAACGTTCTATGCCCTCTACAGCGGGATCGCGTTCCTCACCATGATCACGCTCATACTCGCCCCGCTCATCCACCGCCTGCTGCACAGATTCCATGTGGATGAGGGCGAGGACGACGACAACACGTCAAATCGCACCTGATCCGGGGTCAGAGAAGCTGCCACGGGTTTCTGAGATACTGCTCCAGGAAAAGTTGCAGCGTCGGCGCGGTCAGTACTCCATGCGACGACCAGATTGACGAATGGATCGGCGTCTCGTAACGCAGACTCCATGTGACCACTCCGATGGAGTGATCACAGAACATCACGCCCTCACCGGGCGATTCCGTGTTCCGCTTCGTCAGCCATTCCCATGGCCAAAGCGACCAAAGAAAGTCGTCGTCGAATTCGTAGTCTTGAAACCCACCGACCGTCGCGAAGAGCTGCAATACGTCGGCCGATGCTTCAGTTCCAAATGCCTGCCACACTCGACACACCTCGTCTCCGGCGACCGGAGGAGCGAGTGAGATGCCCTCATCTTGCCATTTCGCGATGCAACGGCGAAGAACACATGTCAACTCCGCCTGGCGAACGGAATCGGTTTCAGACATCTGAGCGCCGCACGTTTTCCTGTTGAGGCGGTTGCCGACCGCCTCCATCATGCAATCGATCCGCAAATTGCTCCTGCATTTGACGATATCGCTCAACCAGTCGCACCGGATCGTGCCCGACCTCCGCCGAGATGCGATGTCGGCGTTCTCTGATTTCATCGATGACCGGATCGCTGTCAGTTGCTGACATCAGTATCTCCCAGAAGCTCCAATGGCGTCACCAGTGCGGGAACAATACAGTCCCAGCAGCGAGTTCAGCCTGCGGATATGGCCGAACTTATTGGCATTCGCAAGGTGACGGCAGTTCCAGGTGAGCAGGAAATCGCATTTGTGATAACTGGCAATGGCCAGGTGGAGAGCATCTCCCGAGGGATCACTCGGCATGAGTTTGTGTTCAATGTAAAACTGAGCGATCTCGGCAATTGCTTCATCGATGGGGAGCAGATCTACTCCAAGCATTAATTCCTGCCGCAATGCAGTCTGCTGTTCATTTTCTCCGATGATCTCGTCAAGCACCGCGACACTGGTCACCATTTCAAACCGGTCGGCCGCAGTCTGCCACCATTTTCGAGTCCACGCGCGACGCACAATGATTTCAGATGCAGTGCGACGATCGTGATAGAAACTGGGAATCGATGTCTCAATGTAGACGCGTGGTTTCATAAATCGACAACCGAGTTCGCTGACCGGCTCCGGCTTGCGCGGGCCTGCCGCAGCAGCGGCATCATGATTTCGGGCAAATCCACCTTCCTGTCAGCTCCCGTAACCGGCGAGTCTTCATCTCGACTTATTGTAACTCCCGCGTCTCCTGCGTCACATCCCCTCCAAACGCCGCCCGGAAGGCATCGGCGGCGCCGGCCACCGTCTTCTCCGGTCCCGTCAGCTTCAGGAAGTAGTTTCCGTCCTTCAACTTCAGGATCGCGCCCAGCATCCGGTAGCCCGGCGCCGGTTCCGTGCGGCCGTCGCGGGGACTGCCGATCGTCTTCTTGAACGTGCCTGAGATCTGGACGACGACATACTCACCCTGCGGGCAGGTCCCCCTGGATGTCGTCGACTCCCGCCCGTCGCCTTCAAACTGACCGACCCAGCGGGCGATGTTCGCCGCATCGTCGCCGCCAATCGGTCCGGAAACCGTGAGGATGCCGGGGTCCATGTCCCCTTCGGCAGCCGGAATCTCGTACGCGGCCTTGATAATGAAGCTCGAGGGCTTCGCCGGCTTCCAGGCCGAGGGAATCTGCAGCGTCAGCTCGCCGATCGTTACCGACTCGCTGCCCAGCGGGCCGCTCGACATCGGCGGCACCCCCGTCACCAGCGCCGGCACCGCATACAGGCCCGTCTGCGCCGTGATGTACAGCGTCTTGCCGTCGGCGCCGCCGAACTTGCAGTTCGCCGGCTTTTCCGGCAATGGCACGCGGCCGATCAGTTCGCC
>JAEUIG010000069.1 GCA_016795125.1 Planctomycetaceae bacterium
ATCGATTCCAGGAAGTCGCGGCGAACGACGGTGTCGAGGCCCAGCGTCGGATCGTCGAGAATCAGCAGCTCGGGATCTGGCGCGACGGCCAGGGCCAGCGACACCTGCGCCCGCTGGCCGTTGGAGAACTTGCGAATCCGGACCCGCCGCGGCAGCTCGAAGTGCTCAATGATCTGCCCGAACAGCGCCGCATCCCACGCTGGATAGCACGGCCGTGCGAGGCGTTCCAGCCCGTCGATCGTCATCCACCGGTACAGCGGATGACCTTCCGCCAGGTAACAGATTCGTTGCCGTGTCGCCGCCGACAGCGACTGTACCGGTTCGCCCAACAGCTCGGCCGTTCCCGAGCTGGGATGCACCATGCCGGTCAGCATCTTGATCGTCGTCGACTTTCCTGCTCCGTTGCGGCCGAGAAAACCGTAGACGCAGCCGGTCGGAATCCGCAGATCGAGCGCGTGCACGACCGGACGCAGTCCGTAGTACTTCGTCAGTCCGCGGGTGACGATGGCGTACGACATGGTCGATTCCGTCAGTCTGTTCCCCATTGAAACCGGTCCGCCCGGTCCGTCACGCACTCCCGCACGTCCCTGCTCGTGAAGCCCAGGTGGACGGCTTCGGTCAGCAGGCGGTCGACCTGCTCCACGAGCCGCCGCTTCTTCGCCGCCCTGGTGAGGTCGCTCGACGGCCGCGCGACAAACACGCCCTTCCCCTGGTGATTGTTGAGGACGCCGTCGCGCTCCAGCTCGGTGTAGGCGCGGGCGATCGTGTTGGGATTCACGACGAGCGTGCGTGACAGCTCGCGCACGCTGGGCAGCTGTTCTCCCGGCTGCACGCGGCCAAGCGCCACCGCCTCGCGGACCTGCTCCACGATCTGCCGATAGATCGGTTCGCGTGCGGACGTGCTGAGCTGAAACTCCATGCGGGCACCACTGTACTAAGTGTAGTAGTACAGTACATCCATCGCAAGCCCGATTCACATGAAACGCTGTTTTCTCCCTCTCCCCCGAAATCAGCCGTGAGTCCGGACTGCGCGCCAGTCGGGCGTGAGGGGCCCACAGCTTCGGTTCGCTGATCATCTGCCCGGTGTCACACATCCTCCGCCCGTCGAATCTCCCTCGCTACAATCAATCCGCCAAAACACCCCGCCCACTCCCCGAGGGATTTCCAAACATGCTCTCCCAGCGCGCTTATCAGGACGCTCAAGGCATCCGCGACTGGATCGTGCAGACCCGCCGCGAACTTCACCGCTTTCCCGAACTGATGTACGAGGAAGTCCGGACCAGCCACCTCGTCCGCAAAACGCTGGACGAACTGAACATCCCCTACCGCTACCCGCTCGCGGAAACCGGCGTCGTCGCCGCACTCGGCAATGGCGACGGCCCGTGCGTCGCCTTGCGCGCCGATATGGACGCGCTGCCGATTCACGAAGAAACAGACGTCTCCTTCCGCAGCGAGCACCCCGGAAAAATGCATGCCTGCGGGCACGACTGCCACACCGCCATGCTGCTCGGCGCCGCGCGCCTGCTTAAGCAGCGCGAAGCGGAGATTCGCGGCACCGTCAAGCTGATCTTCCAGCCGGCCGAAGAGGGAGGCGCGGGCGGACAGCGGATGCGCAACGAAGGCGCCCTGAACGATCCACCCGTGCAGCGGATCTTCGGCCTGCACGTCTGGCCGCTCATCCCGACCGGCACGCTCGGCTCGCGCGCCGGCGTCTTCCTCGCCGCCGCCGGCGAAGTTGAACTCATCGTCCGCGGCCGCGGCGGCCACGCCGCCATGCCGCACCTGGCAATCGACCCCGTCTCTGTCGCCGCCAAGCTGGTCACCGAGCTGCAGACCATCGTCTCACGCGAACTCGATCCGCTGAACTCCGGCGTCGTCAGCATCACCTCCATTCACGGCGGCGACGCCTACAACGTCATCCCCCCGGCCGTCACGCTGAGGGGCACGGTCCGCGCACTCACGATGGACGTCTTCCGGTTCGTCCAGCAGCGCGTGCGGGAGATCGCCACCCAGATCGGCTCGGCACACCGCTGCGAAGTGGACGTCAGGTTCCCCGGCAACGACTATCCGCCCACGGTGAACGATCAGGTGTGCTGGAACGTCGCCAAAGAACTGGCCGCCCAACTGACGAGTCCCGGCAACGTGCACGAACTCCCACCCGTCATGGGCGGCGAGGACTTCGCGTTCTACACCGAAGAAGTCCCCGGCTGCTTCGTCGCCCTCGGCATGCGCAACGAGGCCCTCGGCGCCGTCTACAACGTGCATCATCCGAAGTTCAAAGCCGACGAAGACGCCCTGCCGCTCGGCACCGCCATGCACGTCGCGTTTGCGATGCAATCACTGGAAGACCTGCGGTAGTCGTCGTGGCTTGTCGATGCGACCGTCGCAGGTATTGATCTCCCCTCTCCCCCCGGGAGAG
>JAEUIG010000085.1 GCA_016795125.1 Planctomycetaceae bacterium
ATGTGCTGTCAGCGGCGCTGGGGATGTCGGCGGCGGTCTGTAGTCAGAATCTAGGGAGTGACGAGTGCAACGGCAAGACGTGAAAGATCACCGCAGAGTTCGCGGAGAGCTTCACATCCTGAATTTCTCTGCGCACTCTGCGTTCTCTGCGGTGAACTATTCTGACATCACGCTAAGATGGGGTGTGGCAATTATTCAGTCGGGAACCGTGTCATGATGCTGCGGATTTGTGCTGGAATCATCGCACTGCTCAGTTTCGCCGGGACGACTTCCGCCGCCGGTGAGCGTGTGCAGTTCAACCGGGACGTGCGGCCGATCCTGTCCGACAAGTGCTTCTTCTGTCACGGACCGGATGCCGAGAAGCGTGAGGCCGATCTGCGGCTCGACGACCGCGACGTCGCCGTCGAAGCTGGTGCGTTCGTCGAGGGCCGACCGGATGAGAGCGAACTGCTGCGGCGCGTCCTCAGCACCGATCCCGAGGAACAGATGCCGCCGCCGGCGTCCAAGCTTGAACCGCTGACGCCTCAGGAAGCAGAGACGCTGCGAAGCTGGATCGAGCAGGGCGCGGAGTACGAAGGTCACTGGGCTTTCCTGCCGCTGCCAGCAGCAATGGAGGGGCTGGACGCCACGGCTGCGATTGACCGGTTCGTGACGGACGGTCTGGCCAAACGCAACCTCGCGCTGCAGCCGGAGGCGGAGCGAGAGGCGCTGATCCGCCGATTGTCGTTCGACATCACCGGCCTCCCGCCGACGCCGGCCGAAGTGCAGGAGTTCGTGGCGGACCAGGATCCCGCCGCCTACGAGAAACTGGTCGATCGCCTGCTGGCGTCTGAACGCTACGGCGAACGCATGGCGGTCGACTGGCTCGACGCGGCGCGCTATTCGGACAGCTACGGCTTTCAGGTCGACCGCGAGCGGGAGATGTGGCCGTGGCGCGACTGGGTGGTGCGGGCCTTCAATCAGAACCTGCCGTTTGACCAGTTCCTGACCTGGCAGCTTGCCGGCGATCTGCTGCCGGACGCGACCGACGACCAGATGCTCGCGACGGCCTTTAACCGGCTGCACCAGATGGAGGCGGAAGGGGGCAGCGTCGAGGAAGAGTATCGCGTGGAGTACGTGTGCGACCGCGTGCAGACGTTCGCAACCGCCTTTCTCGGGCTGACGTTTGAATGCTCACGGTGCCACGATCACAAGTTCGATCCAATCACGCAGCGCGACTACTACGGGCTGTTTTCGATGTTCCAGAACATCGACGAAGCGGGGTTGTATTCGTACTTCACGCCGTCGCCGCCAACGCCGGCGATGCTGCTCGCCGACCAGCCGACGAAGGACACGCTGCGCGACCTGCGGGCGAAGGTCGATTCGCTGGAATCGGCTGCGGCGACCTTCCGCGAATCGCGACGCGACGCGTTTCAGACCTGGCTCGCGGAGCAGCGATCCGCATCACCGGCCACGCCAGAAGCCCCGGCGATCGACGGCGAGCTGGCCCGGTTCTCATTCGATGCCCTCGACGGGGACAAGCTGGCGAACAGCATCGCCGCCGATCAGCCCGCGACACTCGTCGGCGAAAACACGCTCGTCCCGCACGACGGCGGCAACGCGATCCATTTCACCGGCGATGATGCGGTGAATCTGCAGCTTGGCAACTTTGGCCGCCACGAGCCGTTTTCGGTCACGCTCTGGATGCAGACACCGGACACCAAGGATCGGGCCGTCGTGTTTCATCGCTCACCGGCCTGGACCGACGCCGCCAGCCGCGGCTACGAACTGCTGATCATCGACGGCCGGCTGCAGTGGTCGTTGATTCACTTCTGGCCCGGCAATGCCATTTCGGTCCATGCCACGAACGCGTTGCCACTCAATGAATGGGTGCACGTCACCGTCACTTACGACGGCAGCAGCCGCGCCGGCGGACTCAAGGTGTACGTCAACGGCCAACCGGCGACGACCGACGTCGTCAAGGATGCGTTGACGAAGGAGATTACCGGCGGCGGCCACGACCACATCACGCTGGCCGAGCGGATGCGGGATCGCGGTTTCAAGGACGGCCTGATCGACGATTTCCGCGTCTTCGGCCGCGAGCTCTCGCCGCTCGAAGTGCAAGCCGCACTCCAGAATGTCGCCACACGCTCGCTGGCCTCGCAGCTGGCGAGCGCGGAACTCCTGCCCGATGGCGCGTCCCGCCTGTTCGATTACTACCTCGCAGCGATCGACGCAGATTCCCAGCAGCAGCTTGCCGACCTGAAGGCCGCGCGGCTCGCGTATCACTCCGCTCTCGATCCGGTCCAGGAGCTGATGGTGATGCGGGAGATGCCGGAGCCGAAGCAGTCGTACATCCTGTTTCGCGGCGAGTATTCGCAGCGGCGCGCGGAGGTCGACCCCGGCGTTCCTGAATGGCTGCTGCCACTGCCGGACGGTGCGCCGCGCAACCGGCTGGGGTTGGCGCAATGGCTCACCGATCCGCGTCATCCGCTGACGGCGCGCGTGGCGGTCAACCGCCACTGGCAGGCGCTGTTCGGACGCGGGCTGGTCAAAACCGCCGAGGACTTCGGCAGCCAGGGCGCGAAGCCGCTTTATCCCGATGTGCTCGATGCACTGGCGACGGCGTACATCGACAGCGGGTGGGACACCAAGCAACTGCTCAAGTCGATCGTGATGAGCCGCACGTATCGCCAGCGGAGCATGGCCGATACGCACACGATGGAGAACGATCCCGACAACGACTGGCTGGCGCGCGGACCGCGGTTCCGGCTCCCGGCCGAGATGATCCGCGACAATGCACTCGCCGCCGCCGGGTTGCTCAGTACCCAGATGGGCGGACCGCCGGTTAATCCGTACGAGATGAGCGAGGCCTTCAAACCGGCCGATCCGACCGGAGGCGACGGAGTCTATCGGCGCAGCCTGTATACCAGCTGGCGGCGCACCAGCCCGCCGCCGGCGATGCTGGCGTTCGACGCGCCGCGACGCGCCGTGTGCATCGCGCGCCGTGAGCGGACCGACTCGCCGCTGCAGGCCCTGATCCTGCTGAACGGCGTGCAGTATGTGGATGCCGCCCGAGCGCTCGGCGAATCATTGCACCGCGATGCCGGCGGCGATGTGCCCGCCATGATCGAAGCCGGCTTCCTGCGCTGCCTCAGCCGCAAGCCGGACGCCCGGGAAACCGAAATCGTGACACAGCTCTACCAGGAACAGCTCGGGCACTTCACCGAGCATCCGGCCGAAGCGGAGTCGTTCCTGAAGATCGGCAACACCCCGCACGATGCAACCATCCCCCTCCCCCAAGCCGCCGCCGCAACAATCCTCGCCCAAGCCCTCCTGAACCACGACGCGTGCGTCGTGAAACGGTGAGACAAACAGGACGACAAAGTTTAGTGATTTGGTGATCGGCAGTGTGGTGGCGTTGGCGCGCCGGGTGTAGCGACTCGCGGAGCGAGTCGCCTACTGTAGTCCACTCGCTCCGCGAGTGGAGTGATTGGTCTTCCGCTTTTCGTTTTCGCCAGTATCGAGGTGTATTCGATGTCTTCACCTGTTGCCGCCAATCGCCGGAAGTTTCTGACTCAGACCGGAGTCGGCATCGGCGGATTGGCGCTTGCCGATCTTGTGCATCGTGACTCGTCCGCTGTCGCCGCCGTTGATCGCGGCGTGCTCGGTGAGCCGCATTTTGCGCCGAAGGCGAAGCGGATCATTTCGCTGTTCATGTCCGGCGCGCCATCGCATCTGGACCTGTTCGACTACAAGCCGGAACTCGTGCGCCGGCATGGGGAGCAGTTGCCGGAATCGGTCCGGAAAGGGCAGCGATTGACAGCGATGTCCGGCAACCAGGCGTCGATTCCGCTGGTCGGTTCGCCGTTCAAGTTCACGCAGCATGGGCAAGCGGGCGCGTGGTTCTGCGAGCACCTGCCGCATACGGCGTCGATCGCCGACGACATCTGCGTCGTGCGTTCGATGTACACCGAAGCCATCAATCACGGTCCGGGGGTGACATTCCTCCAGACCGGCACGCAGATCGCCGGCCGGCCCAGCATGGGGGCTTGGCTCAGCTATGGACTTGGGCAGGACAACGCCGACCTGCCGGCCTTCGTGGTGCTGATCACCAAGGGCAAAAGCGGCCAGCCGCTCGGCGCACACCTGTGGGGCAGCGGGTTTCTGCCAACCAAGCATCAGGGAGTGCTGTTTCGCGCCGCTGCCGATCCAGTGCTGTATCTCGGCAATCCGGCCGGCGTCGATGCCACGAGTCGACGCAAGCTGCTCGACCGATTGCGCGATCTGCACGAGCACCAGTATGAAGGGACGCCCGACGCCGAGATCAGGAACCGCATCGAGCATTACGAACTGGCGTTCGCGATGCAGTCCAGCGTGCCGGAGGCGACCGACCTCGCCGGAGAACCGCAATCGGTGCTGGAATCCTACGGGCCGGACGTGTCCACTCCGGGCACGTTCGCCGCGAACTGCCTGCTCGCGCGCCGCATGGCGGAGCGGGGCGTGAAGTTCATCCAGCTCTATCATCAGGATTGGGACCATCACAGCGGATTGCCGACGGGTTTGCCAAATCTCTGCAAGGAGACCGATCAGCCCGCGGCCGCGCTGGTGCAGGACCTCAAGCGCTGCGGCCTGCTGGACGACACGCTGGTCGTCTGGGGGGGCGAGTTCGGCCGTACCGCCTACTGCCAGGGGAAGATCCAGACCGGCTTCGGCCGGGACCATCACCCGCGCTGCTTCAGCATCTGGATGGCGGGCGGCGGCATCAAGCCGGGTGTTTACGGCGAGACGGACGAACTCGGTTACAACGTCGCGACCGACGGGCTGCACGTGCACGATCTGCACGCCACCATGCTGCACCTGCTTGGCATCGACCACGAGCGGCTGACGTACAGGTTTCAGGGCCGCCGGTATCGGCTCACCGACGTGCACGGCAGCATCGCCGCCGGCCTGCTGGCCGATACATCGAACATTTCATAGGTCGGCCGGGAGGGCGAGGCTCCCGCCGAGCCGGTGTGGCAAGTAAGTAATGTGTGTCACGAACAACGGCCGCGCATTCTGTTCCCCCTCTCCCCGAATGCAACGAGGAATTCGGAGTGAGGGCCAATCGAGGAAGAGGGCCAATTCTGTTCGGCACTCGAATGGCGGCTTTCAATCCTCGGCTGGCGAACTTCGCGGGATCAGCGCCGCAGGCAGCACGACCCCAACGGGGTCGCAGAATGTAGCCGGGGGTTGAGCGCAGTTCGCCGCCAGGCGAGCGGAGCGATACCCCCGGTCGGCGTCGCGCAACACTT
>JAEUIG010000692.1 GCA_016795125.1 Planctomycetaceae bacterium
GTTCGTGATCGCGACTCCGCGGTCCGGGACGGAGCCCGTCACGCACACGGCGGCGCGCGTGACCTCGGCGGATGTCCGCTGAACAGTCCCGACTGACTCACCGCAGAGTCGTTTTGGCAAGGTTGTCGTTCGCATCAAACCAGGGGCTGACGCCGCCCGACTCGCCGCACGCTGTCGATTGCGGGTTTGCTCAGGCGTGGGCGGTGTCGCGGTCGGCTTCGGTCGTCGCGAGCTCTTCGAACTGGCCGAACCGCCGGAACTTGTCGTACCGCTGCTGCAGCAGCTGCTCGCGGGGAATGCCGATCAGCTTGCGGAGCGCTGCGGAGAGTGAGCCTTTCAGACGCGTGGCCATCTGCCGATGATCGCGGTGCGCGCCTCCCAGCGGCTCCTGGATGATCTCATCCACGATGCCGAACTGCTGGAGGTCGCGGGCGGTGAAGCGCAGCGACTGCGCGGCCCGGTCGGCGAACTTCTGATGCTTCCACAGGATGCCGGCGCAGCCTTCGGGACTGATGACGGAATAATACGCGAACTGCAGGATCGCGATGTGGTCGCCGATGCCGATGCCCAGCGCGCCGCCGGACCCCCCTTCCCCGATGATGACGCACACGATCGGCGTGCCGACCTGCGACATGTCGCGGAGATTGACTGCGATCTGGTAGGCCTGTCCGCGCTCCTCGGCGCCGATGCCCGGATAGGCGCCGGCCGTATCGATCAGGCACACCACCGGCAGCCCGAACTTCGCCGCCATCTCGATCTTGCTCAGCGCCTTGCGATACCCCTCCGGGTGCGCCATGCCGAAGTTGTGCTTCTGCCGCTCTTCGAGATTGCGACCCTTCTGCTGGCCAACGAACATCAGCTTGATGTCGTCCAGCTTGGCGAGGCCCGTGAGAATCGCGCGGTCGTCGCGAAACGCCTTGTCGCCGTGCAGTTCGACGAACTCGTCGAACAGCAGTTCGATGTAGTCCAGCGTCTGCGGGCGCGCCTCGTGCCGGGCGACCTGGACGATGTCCCACGGGCTGAGGTTGTCGTAGATTTCGCGCTTCATCCGCGTCAGGTCGACGCGCATGTTGCGGATGGCGTCTTTCGTTTCCGGCGTGGGATCGCGCTCGGCATCGAGAGCTTCGAGCTGGGCCTCCAGGTCGGTGATCTTGCGCTCGAACGGGAGTGGTCGCAGTGGCGGCATGAGAATGTCGATCGTCACGGACGTGATAATCCGCCGACGATAGTGGACGCCGCCCCGCAGTGAAAGTCCACTCGGGACGAGCGATGCGACAGCGCCAAACGGCGGGGATGAATCCTGCCGCTGCGCCCCTATTCAACGTCCGGCAGCTCGCCTTCTTCCATCAGTGGAATGCTGGCGGGATCGATCTGCGGCGCGGAGGTCTTGCGGCGTGGCGCGGCCGCTGGTGTGGGAGCGGCAGCGGGGGGAACCGCGGGTGCGGGAGCCGGAGGGCGGACCGCTGCGGGCATCGGCGTCGGCTGACCGGGCATGGGCATGGGCTGACCCGGCATCGGCAGGGGTTGACCGGGCATCATGGGCTGGCCGGGCATCGGTTGCGGAAACGGCGCGGGCGGCATCGGGAAGCCCTGCATCGGCATCGGAAAGCCGGGCGCCGGCATTTGCATGGGAAAGCCGGGCGCCATTGGAAAAGCGCCTGGCATCATCATGGGCGGCTGTGCGGGCTGCGGCGCGGCCGTGGTGGGAGTTTTGCCGGAGTTGCCTTCACGGCTTTTCTTGAGCGCGATGCGGCCCGCTTCCAGTTTCTTCGCCTTGTCCCGCGCGGTGACCTCGGCGGCCTTCCGCTGCTCGGGAGTTCGATCGGCGTCGGTCCGGCTGTCGAGGCGACTGGCCATCGAGTCCTTGAAGTTTTCCTGTCGCGCCTGTTCGGCGGCCCGGGCGTGCTCCTCCATGTCGGTCTTGAAGAAGTTGATCGACCGGATTTCTGCGAACGCCTCCTGCATGTTGCTGGGCCGGTCCTTCGGCGACTTCGCCAGCATTTTCAGCACGAGGCGGTCCAGTTCCGGAGTGATGTTCGGATTCATCACCGACGGCGTTTCCGGCTTCGACTGAATATGGGCCATCAGCAGCGCATCGGGATTGCTCTGGATGAACGGCGGCTTGCCGGTCAGCATTTCGTAGAGCGTGATGCCCAGGCTGTACATGTCGACCGCGGTCGTCGCGGGGTTGCGGCGGACCAGTTCCGGCGCGATATACGTCCGCGTCCCCTGGATGATGACGCTCTTCTTGCTCTTGAGCATCTTCGTGAGTGCGCCGGCGGACTTCGCGGTCAGCGAGAAGTCGATCAGCCGCACGTCTCCCCCGCGGGTCATCAGGATGTTCTCGGGCTTGATGTCCTTATGGACCCAGCCCTTTTCGTGCATGTGGGCCAGCGCCTGCGTGACGCCCTCCATGATCTTCTTCGCGCGCACCTGCACGCTCGTCAGGTCGGAGCGGATCATTGACTTGAGGTTCGCACCGCGGAAGAACTCCATCGTGAAGTACGCGTGCTTCTTGGTGACCCTCAGATCGTACACGCGGATCAGGTTGGGGTGCTCGAACGACTTGCCGATCTTCGCCTCGTGTTTCAGCTGCCCTTTCTGCTCCGGGTCCCGGAAGGCTTCCGGCAGCAGCAGCTTCATGGCGTACTGCTGCCCCGTCGCCACCTCCTTCACTTCCCAGACCTGCGAGATGTTGCCCGTCGCGATGCAACTGAGCAGGTCGAAGCCGTCGATATTGGGAACCGCGGGCGCGGCTGCTGGTGTCGCCGGAGTCGTCGAACTTGCTTCCGCCACAGTTCACCTCGAGTGGAGATTCAGCACAGGACGCGGAGTGCGACAGCCGTGCCGGAAGGGCGCGCACCGTCAGACCCGAACGGCATTATAGCTGCGGAACAAGTGCCGCGGCACCTGCAATCACGCGAGGCTTGATGAAAATTCCCCCGCCCCGACGGCGGAAGTCGGCCAGGTTGACATCAGCAGCGACAGCGACCGTCGCGCCGGATCCGTCAGACGCCGGTCAGAATCCGGGCGTCGTCCCCTGCCCTGCGGCCCCCGACGGACTGCGCGCTGGATTCGGAGTCGAATTGCCGCCGCCGGCCACTGTCGCCGGCAGCACCCGCATGCCGTCACGCAGGTCCTTCGAACTCTTGACCACCAGCTCGTCGGTGGGACCGAACCGGCCCGTCACGAAGACATAGTCGGTCCCGGACTGTCCCAGCAACTCGACGGCGACGTCCCTCACGAACCCCTCCCGGATGACCTGCACCCGCCGGCTTCCTTCGGCATTGCCGCCGACCGCCAGCGTGGGTACTTCGGCGACGGGCGTCCGGGGGATCAGGCTGGAATAGACCGTCTGACCGTCGCTGAACTTCCCATTCGCGTTGTCGACCGTCACGACGGCGGTCGCGACTGATACGAACAGTTCGCGCAGCGGCTCAAACTGCGACAGCAGCGGCTGGATGGACTGTACCTGCCCGCTGGCCGACTGGTCCTCGACCTTCACGTCCAGCGTGGCCCCGGTCTTGACCGTGCTGCGATCGACCGGCATTGCGACCTTCAACTTGCGAAGATCGGCCAGCCGAACCAGCGGATCCCCTGCCCTGACGAACTGCCCGGGCACGACATGGATTTGGGTGATCGTGCCGTCAAACGTCGCCCGGATGATTGCCTGTTCCAGCCGGTATTCGGCGATCTTGACGTCGAGGTTGGCAACCTCCTTGGCGGCCTCCCCTTGATCCTGAGCCGCGTCGCGTGCCGCCTTCGCGCGATCCAGCTGCAGCTGGAGTTCCGTGGACTCCAGTCGGACGAGCTCGGATTGGCGGGCGGCCGCCTGCCCTGGCTGGACCTGCACGGCACTCACGATGCCGTCAAAGTGGGCGACGAGATCGATGGCCGAAGCCGGCGCAAGCGACAGCGGCGTCTGGTACGACCGGGGATCGCGGAGCACCAATGGAAGCCGTTCGATGACGGCGGCCTGGGAATCGGCGGCGGCGGCCGGGGGCGTTGTCGCCGTAGCGCCTGCCGGTTGAGCGAAGGCCGGCAGCGTCATTGCATTGAGCAGCCCACTGCAGATGGCAACGCACAGAATTCCGCTGGGCAGGAGACGGTGCATGTGTGGCGACCCTTCAATCAGTTGTGGAGCGTGGCACTACTCCTCCGCACGACAATGAGATTGAGATTACGGGGCGGCCCGCCACTCGTCAATTTCGGCGGGACGGCCGGTGTGCTCCCGTCGACTGTACCGCGACCCGCTTCTGTCTACGACACAGGCACGCCGGAACGCTGAATCAAAACATCCGGCGCGGAAACTGCCAACGTGGTTCGGCATCGCCGCCGGTGGCGTCCTGAACAATCCCGGTTCCCCTTGTCGGCCCCGCGCTCACCCGCGAAGATACGCCGCAGCCGCTGCCGGCCGGAATCCTGGGGGATGCCGCCAAATCGTCACCAGAGTTCCCCGCGGCCCGCGCGGGAACGACTACGTGGAATTCGCCGATGCCTTCGTTGATGACGTCGCTGTTTGGGATGGCCCTGATCGCGGCCTCCCCGACGACTGAGTTGAAGTACGACGGAACGCTCTCCCGACTCGATCGCAGCGGCGACAGCATCCAGGTGAAACAGTTTGATCTCCGTTGTTATGTCACCGGTGACGACAACGGCCGCAGCAGCATCGTATTTCTGACGACCGAGGATGGCGGGGATGCGATTGCCTGGCCGGAACGCATCGGCCGCGTGAATTGCCAGTTCGATCCTCCGCAGCAGGGAGGCGACGCGATCCAGGTTCTTTACAATCACGACGATCGCCCGCACCTGCTGTCGCTCCCCTGCCCCGTTTTCGAACATCGCGCTCAGCTCGCCGCCGATGCGGCGTGGGACACCGATGCCGTCCGATACACGGTTGCCGGATCGCAGGACGTGGACGGACGGACGTGCTGGGAAGTCGAGGCGGCTTCGACGGGTCGCGGAGGCACGTCCAGGTTCGTCGTTGATCCGGAGACCGGAATCATCCAGTCCGGCAGCCGCCGGCTGTCGATGGGACAGGGCGTCTCGTTTGAACTGGCGTGGCGGCTCGACACGACTCGCGAGCTCCCGCCCGAGGAGGCGGAGCGCACCGCCGCCGCCGCCGAGAATCTCCTCACGCTGCGAAGTTCGCTGGAGCGCGAAAACGCCGGCGATGATCCCGCCCTCTCCCCTTCGCAGTTGCAGACCGCCGCCGCCGCCCTTGGCGACCTGCAGCAGCATGCGGCCGAGACCTCGTTCGCGCGACTCGCGACGGTGATCGCCCGCGACGTGCAGGCTCAGCAGCAGCGGGCCGAGTCGGTGTCGGAGCTGTCGGCGAAATTCGTGGGACAGCCGGCGCCGGACTTCGCACTGGTTGGCCTGGACGGCAAGGCGATTTCGGACGAGGCCCGCCAGGGCAAGACGCTCGTGCTGCATTTCTGGGAGTACCAGGATGAGCCCCTCGAAGAACCGTACGGACAGATCGGCTATCTCGACTTCCTGATGAACCGTCATCCGGCCGAGAAGCTCCAGGTGTACGGCGTGGCCGTGGATCGCCAGCTGCGCGACCCCGCCACCGCGCCTCAGGCCGCCCGGTCCGCGAAGCGGCTCAAGGCGTTCATGAACCTGGGCTACGACATCGCCGCCGATCGCGACGGCAAGCTGTTGAAAGCCTTCGGCGATCCCACGCAGTTCGACGCCGAGCTCCCGCTGTGGGTCGTTATTGCGCCAGACGGCAAGATCGTGCACTACCGGACCGGGTTCTACGACGTTGACCGCGAAGTCGGCTTGGCGGAGATCGACGCGATCGTGAGCGAACTGGGACGGCCGTAGGAGCGGACACCGGAAGTCAGCAGCGGGAGATCGGGGGCCGCTCCCAGCACCGTTTCCCCAGTTCCCGTCGCCGCTGAACCCCTCACCACTCACCAGACCCCTGCGATCCATGCCCGATTTTGAATTCGACATCGTCGTCATCGGCAGCGGTCCGGGCGGCGAAGGGGCCGCCATGCAGGCGGCCAAGCGCGGCCGGTCGGTGGCGGTCATCGAGCGCGATCCCCTGATCGGCGGCAACTGTACGCACGTCGCCACCATCCCCAGCAAGGCGCTGCGGTACGCCATCTTCCAGATGATGGAAGTCAACGCGAACCCGCTGTATCGACAGCATGGGATCTCGATCCATCTGACGATTCCCGAACTGCTCCGGTCGGCACGCGGCGTGATCGACAAGCAGGTCGCAATGCGGACGAACTTCTACGAACGCAACGACGTGCCGATTCTGAACGGCACCGCCCGGTTCGTGGATCCCGAGCACGTCGAGATCGAGCAGCGGGACGGCGCGAAACTTGTCGTCCGCGGACAGTCCTTCATCGTCGCCGTCGGTTCCCGGCCCTTTCGACCCGCCGATATCGAGTTCGACGGCGATCGTGTCTTCGACAGCGACACCATCCTCTCGCTCCGCCGGCCGCTGCGGACGATCACCATCTACGGCGCCGGCGTGATCGGCTGCGAGTACGCGTCCATGTTCCGCAACATGGATTGCAAGGTGAACCTCGTCAACACGCGCGCCAAGCTCCTGGAATTCCTCGATGATGAAATCATCGACGCGCTCAGCTATCACCTCCGGGACCGCGGAGTCCTGTTGCGGCATGACGAGGAGTATGAACGGGTCGAACCGGTCGACGACGGCGTGGTCGTGCATCTCAAGTCGGGCAAGCAGATCAAGACGGACGCCCTGCTCTGGGCGGCCGGCCGCACCGGCAACTCAGACGGCCTGAACGTGGCGGCGGCCGGACTGACGCCCGATCGGCGCGGCAATCTGAAAGTCAACGAGCACATGCAGACGACGGTGCCCCACGTCTACGCCGTCGGCGACATCAACGGCGTGCCGGCCCTCGCCAGCGCCGCGTACATGCAGGGCCGCTACGCCGCGAGCCACATCCTCGGAGAGCGCGAACTCCCGCCGATCACCGACATCCCGGCCGGCATTTACACCAGTCCGGAAATCAGCTCGCTCGGCAAGTCGGAACGCGAGCTCACCACGGAGAAAGTCCCCTACGAAGTCGGCCACTCGCAGTTCAAGAGTCTCGCCCGCGCCCAGATCACCGGGCAGACCGTGGGCATGCTCAAGCTGCTGTTCCACCGCGAGACTCTGGAAGTCCTCGGCATCCACTGCTTCGGCGCCAATGCCTCGGAGATCATCCACATCGGCCAGGCCATCATGCGCCAGCCCCCGCCGAACAACACGCTGCGGTACTTCGTGAACACCACGTTCAATTACCCCACGATGGCGGAAGCCTACCGCGTGGCGGCGCTCAACGGGCTTAACCGGCTGTTCTAAACGGCGTGCGCACGTCTGAAGCAGGGTGGGCCATGCCCACCAATGGGTCGCGTCGGACGTTGATGGTGGGCGCAGCCCACCCTACCGGCACAGCAGCCACGCGCTCAGCTGGTCGCAGCAGCTCCAGCAGCAGTGCTTGGTGTCGAGCCACAACTGGGCGCACCAGCCGTCGGCATCGACCGGTTCCGGATGCAGCGGAAACCGCAGGCTGCTGGCGGCCACGTAGTCGCCGCCGGCGACGAGGTCCGCATGCAGGTGCGATGGGGAGATGCGCGGCGGGCGTTCGACGTCGATCCGCTCGATCGACTCGAGAGCATCGGTGACATACTCGGAGCAGTGCACGCCCGCTTTGGCCCGGCGTCCGAGAATGTAGTGCATCACCGAATATGGCGCGCCGACGCGTTGCTCGAGCGCCGCGGCAAATACCAGCGCTTCCTGCGGAGTGAACTCCCGGCAGGGTTGCAGCAGGTCGATCTCGTCCGGCGCCTGAGTCGACAGGTATTCGTCCAGCGTCAGCTTGCGAACGCCGACGCCGTTCATGCTGTCGTAAACGACCGGTCCGTCGTCCTGCAGGATGACCGCGGCCACGTGCGTGTACGGTCCGCCGGCGGTGACTTTGATCGCGAGACAGTCACCCTTGGAGAACAGCAGCGTGCCCGTCCGCAGGTCGGGGGCCATGGCCGCCGAGAGCGCCGCGGAGTCACAATCGAGATCGCCGCCGGCGCTGCCGGACGCGAGGACGACCGCAAGCAGGAACTGGTGCATGGCAGACTCGCAGCCTCAGCTTCGGGACGCGACCGTTCAGGCAGCGGCCTGAAATTCTTGCGGGTGTCCAGCCCGCCGTCCAGAGCGGAGCGTTTGTCCACTTATAGCAGCATCTGCATGGGCTGCAGCTCGCGATTGAACGGATTGAGCATCAATCCCAACTCCTTCAGCGTGACGACTCCCAACAGCGGCTGCTGATCGCCGGGTTCTCCCAGGATGACCGGCGTATGGCCTGATCCTTGCGGCAGCGTGACGTGACACTCGGAGACCGACCGTTCAATCGGCGAACCGTCGACGAGCCGGAACGACTGTGTCCGCTTGGGGTGCAATTCGATCTCCGTCCAGACGTCGTGCGGCAACAGCGTGTACTGGGCCCCGCTATCAACCAGGAATGTGACCCCGCTCGTCTTACCGGTCGGCCCCTGGACGGTCCCGTCGATATAGGTGATTCCCATTACTCCCCTGCCCTGTTCGCGATTCAGTGCCGCCACCACCGCTACGAATCAGCAAGGTCAAGTCTAACAGTCCCTGCAAACCGCATGTACTGGTTGCCACCCGCATCGCGCGAGTCCGAGCTTCGCAGAGAAT
>JAEUIG010000117.1 GCA_016795125.1 Planctomycetaceae bacterium
TTCAAGAACGCCGACACCGCCCGGCGACTGCTGGGACTCGGCACAGCCATCGTCCTGGCCGTCGTCGTCTACAGCGTGTGGCTCGCCAAGAACTTCATCCACGGGTAGGGGATTGGATTTTGGATTTTGGATTTTGGATTGGTTCGGAGGGCCGTGAGAGTCCAAGCGGCTTCCAGCGCTTATGGGAGCTTGGCGGGCTGCAACTGGACAACCGGCGGCGACGTGCCCGATGTCGCACAACCGGAACAGCCGCCGCCGCAGGCCGCCGCGTCGCGCGTTGCCGGGCGCAGCCACCCAACAAGTCGCCGCACCACGACGCCCAGCGCCGCGGCCACGAGCACAGCAACGATCACCAGTTGCCAGTCCATGCGGACAAATCCGAAGCTAGAGATCCGAAAGGGTGGATCGACCTCATCAATCGAAAATCGAAAATCCAAAATCAAATCGCCATTCCCACCTGATACACCACCAGCGCCGCCACGTATGCCAGGCCCGTCATGTACGCGAAACAGACGATTGGCCACCGCCAGCTGTTGGTTTCACGGCGGATGATCATCAGCGTCGATGCGCACTGCGCGCACAGCGCGAAGAACACCATCAGCGACAACGCGACCGGGATATTGTAAACCGGCCGGCCGTCCGGCCAGGTGGACGATTTCAACGCGTCCTGCAGTCCGGCGGATTCGGCATCCACATCGCCTCCCAGGCTGTAGATCGTGCCTAGCGTGGCAATGATCACCTCCCGTGCCGGAAACGACGCCAGCACGCCGACGCCGATCCGCCAGTCCCATCCCAGCGGACGCACAATAGGCTCGATCAACTGCCCGGCCTGGCCGAGATAGCTCCGCCGCATCAGCTCGGCGTTGATCGAATTGCGCTGTTCATACAGCGACTGCAGGGCCGCGGGGGAATCGTCGGCATTGCCGGTCACTTCGGACGTCGCGATCTGCTGCTCCACCTGGTTAAGTTCCGTCCGGTCACCCGGAAAATAGCCCGCCGCCCAGATGAGCACCGTCGTGGCAAAGATCAGAGTGCCGGCCCGCGTCACGAAGGCGAGCGCCCGTTCGTACACCCGGTAGAGCACCACGCGCACACTCGGCAGCTTGTAGTCCGGCAGTTCCAGCAGGAAGGTCGACTCGCCGGTCTTGAACACGAATCGCTTCAGCAGCCACGCGATCGGGATCGCAAACACCAGCCCCAGCGACGACATCGCCAGCAGGACCAGTCCCTGCAGCGACACCAGCCCGCCCGCGACCCGCGTTGCCGGAATGAAGGCTGCGATCAGCAGCAGGTAGACCGGCAGCCGCGCGGAACAGCTCATCAGCGGCGCGATCAGGATCGTCACCATCCGTTCGCGATAATTGTCGATCACCCGCGTCGCCATGATGCCCGGCACCGCGCAGGCGAACGACGACATCAGCGGCAAAAACGCCCGCCCGCTGAGCCCCAGCGGCGCCATTACGCGGTCCATCATGTAGGCGGCTCGCGCCATGTAGCCGCAGTCTTCGAGAATGGCGATGAACAGGAACAGCAGGATGATCTGCGGCAGAAAGATCAGCACGCCGCCGACTCCGGCGATCATCCCGTCACAGAGCAGGCTTTGAAGCGGACCGGTGGGGACCACCGACGCGACCCACTCCGCAGCCGCACCCTGCACCGCTTCGCACGCGTCCATCAGCGGCGCGGCCCAGGTATAGAGCGTCTGGAAGACCAGGAACATCAGCGCGGCAAACACCACCAGGCCCAGCGCGCGGTGTGTCAGCACGGCGTCGATGCGGTCGGTCGCAGAGCGCCGTCGCTGAGCCGGATGCACCAAGACGCCGTGCAATTGCCGCTTTGCCCAGGCGTAACGTCGATCGGCTTCCAGAGCACGAATCGGATGTCCGGCCGCCGCCAGCCTGTGGCGCGCGTCCGTCAGGAAACTCGACAGCGCGCCGTCGAGCTTCTCCGCATATCGCTGTTCGATAAATCCACCGGCATCGAGCAGCAGCCGTTCACTTTCATAGGTCGGCGCCTGCAGTTGGTGACTCTGCAACAGGTCCGCCAGCGCGCGAGATTCTTCAAGGAACGGCTTGGGATAGATCTCCGGCGGTGAATGCGACGGCCGACCGACGACCTTTAGCACTGCCGCGCGGACATCAGCGATCCCCTTCCGGCGATGCCCTTCCGTCACGACCACCGGCACGCCGAGCCGCTGCTGCAGGGCGTGAACGTCGATCCGCAGCCCCTGACGCTCGGCCGCGTCCCACATGTTCAGCACGAGCACCAGCGGCACGCCCAGTTCGAGGATCTGGCTGGCGAGGAACAGGTTCCGTTCGAGGTGGGCGGCGTCGACGATGCACAGGACGGCGTCGATCGGCCCAACATCGGGATGTCGACCGAGAAGCACGTCCACTGCGACCATCTCATCCGCCGAACGGGGCGAAATGCTGTAGGTCCCGGGCAGGTCGATGAGATCGATCGCCTGCGACTCCCAGTGGACGCGGCCGGTCTTTTTCTCGACTGTCACGCCGGGATAGTTGCCGACGCGCGCGTGTAATCCGGCCAGCGCATTGAACAGCGTGCTCTTGCCGGTATTCGGATTGCCAACGCAGGCGACCTTCAGAACGCGAGCAGCGACAGCAGTGGCGGGCGAACCAGACATTGAACACAAGCAGGGGCAAGGACACCGCTTCACTCAGGGAGTGTCGAGCGACGTGGTCAACGGGAAGGAAGAACGGCGACCTGGACGCGGCGGGCGTCGCGGACCCGCAGGGCGATCCGCGTGCCGCGGATCAGGACCGCGAGAGGGTCGCCAAACGGAGCGCGGCCGATCAGCTCAATCGGTTCGCCGGGCAGCAGTCCCAGTTCCATCAGGCGGCGCGTCGCGGCATCGTCGCCGTCGAACTGCACGACGGTGGCCGGCTGACCACGTTGCAGAGTATCGAGCGAGGACATTTGGGGAGGGTCACTCTGGACTCCGACGACCTGCGGAGCGGTTCGTTGTTGAGACTCAGTCTCAACAGTCTACGGCGACGCCTCCCGGGAGTCAAACTCTCGCGACAGCCGGGAGAAACGCTGCCAGACGTAACGGCCGCAGGCCTTCCTGGCGGCGGTCGACACGGACGGATTCGCCCAACGTTCAGCGCGCGGTCACGCTGGGGTTCGGAGACAACCTTGAGTACAACGGAATCGTGGTGCCGTCCGAAGTGCAGCTTTGTCCGTCGCCACAGGCTCGGTCCACGGCCGCCTGCCGTGGGCTTCCTGCGAGATCACAACGATGCAAACGCTCATCCGTCATGAAGGCGAAGCGCCGCGGGAGCGCAGCACGTGCGGCTGGCGCGACCGCTTGATCAGCCGTGAAGACAATGATGTCGCCGCGTGGGCACATGCGGTGGACATCGACGGCGCGAAGGAGCACTACCACAAGCGGTCAACCGAGCTGTACTACGTATTGCACGGAGAGGGGACGGTGTTGCTCGACGGCGTCGAACATCCGGTCACGAAAGGCTCACTGGTGCACATTCCGCCGGGAGTGGTGCACGGGGCGCGCGGCCGGATGCGGGTGCTGGTCGTCGGCATCCCGGACATCGCCGACGACGACCTGTATTTTCCGGAAACGTGACAATCGTTCGCCACCCTGCGCCGTTGACCTTATTCGTTCAGGAATCGACGCAAAGCCGCGAAGTCGCAGAGGTTCGCAAAGACTGACGGCTGCAATCCCGTGGCCAATTGAACGCTGTCTCTGCATTCGAGGATGCGGTGCGGCGAAGACGTCTCTGGATCCGTCCGGTCTTTGCGCGTCTTGGCGGCTTCGTGACTTCGCGTCGTGCCTCCCCCCTTCGGTTTTCTGGCGAATTGTCGCCGCCACACTCGAATTCTGCGCAGTAGAGTGGAAGACGTGCCTCGTCGCACCTCTCCACGTCTTCAAGACATTCGCACGCGTTCGCAGCCGGCATTTCAGGCAGATTGAGCAACGGTCGCGCCGCCGGTAGAATCTGCACTTCGCGTGGCCGCCGCCAGGTAATTCTTGCCGTGACCGTTCTGAAAGTCGTCAAAGGTTCGAACCCAGGGGCCGTTTACGAGCTCCACGGGGAGCGGACCGTCATGGGTCGACACCCGAACTGCCATGTCGTGCTCGACAATGGGGCAGTCAGCCGGCATCACGCGCAGGTTCTTGAAAGCCACGGCAGCTATTTCCTGGAAGACCTGCGGAGCCGCAACGGCACGTTTCTGAACGGCGAACAGCTGGAAAGCCGCACCGAGCTGAACGACGGCGACGAGATTCGCGTCTGCGACATCGTCATGACGTTCGAAATGCACGGCTCGTCCAGCGAAACGGCGCCGCCCGTGCCCCCGCGCGGACCGAACCTGAGCCAGGTCGGCGAACGGACGACGCGCGAGCAGATTCGGAACGTCGACAGTGCATTGTCACTGGATGAAAGCGTCGCGGCGGCGTCCATCCCGTCGTACGAATCGTCGTCGGTCATCGGCACGATCGACGCGCGGCGCCGCTCCAACGAAATCGTCGGGCAGCACCCCGAAATCAAGCTGCAGGCGGTCCTCGAGATCACCCGCGCGCTCGGCCGCGAACTCGAAGTCGACGCCGTGCTCCCGAAAGTGCTGGCGGCGCTGTTCCAGATCTTCCCGCAGGCCGCGCAGGGTTTTGTCCTGTTGAAAGACCCCGATTCTCCGAAGCTGGTCGTCAAGGCGACCCGCGTGCGCAAGGGGAGCGAGGCCGACGCCGTCGCCGTGAGCATGACGGTCGTCCGCCAGGCGATGGAATCGGCCCAGGGACTGCTGAGTCAGAATGCGCTGGAGGACTCGCGCTTCAAGCAAAGCGCCAGCCTCACGCGGATGCAGATCCGGTCGGTGATGTGCGCGCCGCTCGTCGGGCAGGAAGGCACCGCGCTGGGGGTCATCCAGATCGTCACCCGCGGCTCCGACGAGGTGTTCAACAACGACGACCTCGACCTGCTCGTCAGCGTGGCGTCGCAGGCGGCGCTGGCCATTGAAAACGCGACGCTGCACGAGCAACTGCTGCTGCAGCGCGAATTCGAGCGCGACCTGGAGTTTGCAACGCAGGTGCAGCTGGGTTTCCTGCCGAAGGCGCGCCCCCGCGTGCCGCAATACGCCTTCTCGGACTACTACGAGGCCGCACTGCGGATCGGCGGGGATTACTTCGACTATATCGGGCTGCCGGGCGGACAACTGGCGGTAACGCTCGGCGACGTGGCGGGCAAGGGGATGCCGGCCGCGCTGCTCATGGCACGGCTGTATTCGTCGGCCCGCTACCAGTTGCTCACGTCGCCGACGCCGGCCGCCGCCATGGCCGGCCTCAACAAGGAAATCGCCAGCAGCGGACTGGGGCACCGGTTCATCACGCTGCTCGTCGCCGTGCTCGACCCGGCCAAGCACGAAGTCACGCTGGTGAATGCCGGACATCTCGCCCCGCTGGTCAAACGCATCAACGGCAACGTCGAGGCGATCGGCCGCGAGGAGTCGGGATTGCCGCTGGGGATCGTGCCGGACCAGGAGTTCAAGTCGAGCACGCACGCTCTCTATCCGGGTGAATTGCTCGTGGCGTACACTGACGGCGTCACCGAAGCGATGAACGAAGAGCGCGAAATCTTCGGCCGCCGCCGGCTGGAAGAGTGCATCGCCAAAGAAACGGGCGACATCGACGCCGTCATGAAGGCCATCATCGGCGAAGTGGAGGCGTTTGTCGGCGAGAACACGCTGCGCGACGATACGTGCATCGTCGGATTGCAACGCCTGGCAAAGTGACCCGGCCCGATCGGGTGACGCCGGCGCCGCGGGCGCTGCATCGTCCCTGAACCGTCGAGTCCCTACTGCTGATGTCCGCCGATCCGCCAACTCCGCCGCTGACTCCGGAGCGAATCCTGGGTGAAGGGGGCCTGATCGCGCGAAGGCTGTCGACCTACGAGAGCCGTCCGCAGCAGATCGAGATGGCGCACGCCGTCGAAGACGCGATTGCACGACAGGAACACCTGCTGGTGGAAGCCGGGACGGGCGTCGGCAAGAGCTTCGCCTATCTGGTGCCGGCCATTCTCGCCGCCGCCGCCAAGACCGGCCCCGAGAACCGATCGAAGAAGGTCATCCTCTCCACCCACACGATCAGCCTGCAGGAGCAGTTGATTCACCGGGACATCCCGTTTCTGAACTCGGTGCTGCCCGTCGAGTTCTCGGCCGTCCTGGCCAAAGGGCGCTCGAACTACATCAGCCTGCGGCGGATGCAGGCGGCGCGCGAACGCGCCCGCTCGGTCTTCGGCGAGTCGGAAGAAGAATCGCAACTGCGAACGATCGTCGAATGGTCGCGGACCACGAAAGACGGCAGCCTCAGCGACCTCCCGTTCCGTCCGCTGCCGACCGTCTGGGACGAAGTCCGCAGCGAGCACGGCAACTGCCTGGGGCGCAAATGCCCGACGCACGAGGACTGCTATTTCTACGCGGCGCGGCGGCGCGTGTGGAACGCAGACGTCATCGTGGTGAATCACGCGCTGTTCTTCGCCGACCTGGCACTGCGGCGGGAAGGCGCCCGCGTACTGCCGGACTACGACGTCGTGGTCTTCGATGAAGCCCATACCCTGGAACAGGTCGCCGGAGACAACCTCGGCGTGCAGTTCGGCAGCGGGCAGCTCAATTACGCTCTGGGACGGCTGTACAACGACCGACAGCAGAAGGGACTGCTCGTGCATCACAATCTGCCCGAAGCGCAGAAGCTCGTGATGCACCTGCGATACGTCTCCGACAGCTTCTTCTCGTCGGTCCGCGAATGGTTCGAACTGCAGTCGCCGGGGAACGGCCGGGCGCGCAAGCCGCTGGGGACCGAGAACCTCATCAGCCAGGACCTGCGGCGGCTGTCCGGGCAGATCCGCGAGTTTGCCGAAACGCTCAAGGCGGAAGAGCAGAAGATCGAGTTGACGGCCGCTTCGGATCGGCTGGATGGTCTCGCCGTCTCCGCCGATGCGTGGCTGCAGCAGTCGCTGGATGACTCCGCCTACTGGGTGGAGGTCGCCGGGCGGCAGCGGCAGAACATCAAGCTGCTGTGCGCGCCGATCGATGTCGGCAGCGTGCTGCGCGACGAGCTGTTCGGACAGGTGCCGACGGCGATTCTCACCAGTGCCACGCTCACGGTCGGCGAACGCGACTTCCGGTTCTTTCGCGAGCGGATCGGACTTACGAAATCGGCTGAACTCAAGCTGGGAAGTCCCTTCAACTATCGCGAGCAGGCGCGGCTCGTGCTGGCCGACCGGATGCCCGATCCCACCGAGAAAGCCGCCGAGTTCGAGACCGCCGTGTGCGAGCGGATTCGACGCCACGTCGATCAGACGAAGGGGGGGACGTTCGTCCTGTTCACGAACTACCGCATGCTGAAGTCGTGCGCGGAGCGGCTGACGGGCTGGTTCGCGAGTCGCAATCGCACATTGCTCTGCCAGGGAGAGGGTCTGGAGCGGTCGGCGATGCTCGAAAAGTTCCGCCGCGACGGCTCGGCCGTGCTGTTCGGAACCGACAGCTTCTGGCAGGGCGTGGACGTGCCCGGCGATGCGCTGCAGAACGTGGTCATCACCAAGCTGCCGTTCAGCGTGCCGGACAATCCGCTGCTGGAGGCGCGGCTGGATCGTGTGAAGGAGCGTGGCGGAAATCCGTTCATGGATTACCAGGTGCCGGAAGCGATCATCAAGCTGCGGCAGGGCTTTGGTCGGCTGATCCGGTCGCGCAGCGACTATGGACAGGTCGTGATTCTCGACCCGCGCGTGCGGACGAAGCGATACGGCAAGCTGTTCATCGACAGCCTGCCGGACTGCCGTCGAGAGATCGATGCCGGCTGAGGTTGAAGTTCAGGCTTTAGCCTGTTTCGGATGCAGCGGTTCCTGGTGTCGTGTGGAAGTTTGAACTGCGTTCCCGTTCGCGGCCTTCTCCCCGCAAGTTGCAGTCCGACACAACTTAGCATGATCGCGGGGAGAAGGGCGCGGATGAAGACGTTTCTGAATATTCGCCCCACCAATGGACGTCAATACTCTCATCTCCGGAGCGAGCGCCGTCTTTGACAATGTTTCAGAAGCGGGTGATGATGCGATTCAGCGCTGTGAATCGCTATCCGTGGCCGCTCCATCGGGGTGCGAAATGCTCAAGTCACTGGGGTCGGCATGGCGGGTCGCCGCATCAATGGTCTTTCTGACGGCCGCTGGGTATGCCGTCGAGCCGGGTCTGGTCGGGCACTGGTCGCTGCGCGGTGACTGTCGTGATTCGTCCGGCTCCGGGAACGATGGGATCAACCACGGCGTGAACCTCGCGACCGGCGAGTTCGACGGACGGGGCGCGTATATCGAAGTGCCCCATTCTCCGTCACTCGAACTGGGCGGCGAGTTTTCGGTCTCCGCATGGATCCGGACCGAAGATCATCTGACGGACATCCCCGGCGATCTCGTGACGAAGTTCGAACCGTTCCATCGACAGGGATTCAGCCTGTCGCTGGTCGGCAACACGTCCGGCTACAACGGTCCCGGCAACATGCGGCAGTTGTTCTTTGGTGTCGATCATGCCACCCGTGGAGAATGGACGGACTGCGGTCGTCCCACTCCTCACTCGCACAGCAGCGACGCGGCGACGGTCTTCAACGGGGACCTGTACGTCGGGACCATCGATGCTGCTGACGAACGGAATTGGGCGCACGTTTACCGGTACCGCGGGGGCCAGGAGTGGGAGGACGTGGGGCGACTCGGCACGCGCAGAACCCGGGGCGTGTATGCCATGGTCGTCCACGACGGCGCGCTGTATGCCTCGACGACGTCGAGCCACAACCGGCAGTCTCCGGATATGGAATTCGGCCGCGTGTACCGGTACCGCGGCGGGCAGGACTGGGAAGAGATCGGACAGCCCGGCGATGTCCATCATTTGAGCGGGCTCGCCTCATTCAACGGCAAACTGTATTCGACCGCCTACACCGAAGATGCCCCCGGTCATATCTACGAATACGCAGGCGCTGCTCAGTGGCGGGATTGCGGGTCGTTTGACGGCATGCCCCACTCACTGGGACTGCACGACGGGCGGCTGTACACCGCGTTTCCCAAGGGAGAGGTGTTCGCCTACGCGGGAGCAGGGACCGACTGGGAACACCTCGGGAATCCGTTTGGAGAATACGCAATCTGCAAGCAGATTCATGCGCTGGGAGTCTATCGCGGAGAACTCTACGCCGGTTGCTGGCCGACCGGACAAATCGCGGTGCGCCGCGATGGCCAGTGGATCGATCTCGGACGGTTGGGTGATGCAACCGAAGTCGTGGGGATCGCCGTCTACAACGGCAGCCTGTATGGCGGCACGATACCCCGTGCCGAGATCTGCCGCTTCGACGGCCCGGAGCAATGGATGTCGATCCGGAGGCTGTTCGATCCACCGGGGTTCGAGCCGACTCCGGTCGGGGCGCGGGATGGCACGTTCATTCAGGACTGGACCCGCGCGTCGAGCCTCAACGTGTATCAGGGGCGGATGTTCGTCACCACCGCCACGTGCTACCGCAGACTTATCGAGCCCGAGCTGCCGCCGGACGACATTCGCGGCAAAGTGTTTGCTTTCTCCACGGGGGCGGCGGTCAGTCATGACCACGATCTCGGCGCCGGCTGGAAGCATGTGACGGCGGTGAGAAATGGAACGCGAATGACGCTGTATGTCGACGGCCAACCGGTCGCAGCGACGACCTCAAACCGCGATTCCATCGACGCGTCGACGGAAGTCCCGCTGCAGATCGGCTTCGGCCCGCAATCGCATTTCCACGGCGCGATGCGCGACGTGCGGCTCTACAACCGCGCGCTGTCCGACGACGAGATTCTCGCGCAGCACACGCGCGATCGCGCTGAGTAGTCCGCTCGCTCCGCGAGCGGAGTAGGTGGGCGTTGTTCTCGGAATACGGCTCGCGAACGACGCTGCGCGTGTCGGCCAGCAGCCCGGCTGCTTCGTTGTCAGGTCGTTGGGTTGTTGCGAAAGTCGACACGATCGGCTCGCGGAGCGAGCCGACTACTTTATCG
>JAEUIG010000171.1 GCA_016795125.1 Planctomycetaceae bacterium
GGCGGTCGCCTGCAGCGGCTCCCGGGACTCGACAATCCGCCCACCACGGCGCACGAGCGCACCGAACCCGGCCGCCTCCATCATCGTCTTGGCCGTCCCGCGCGAGATTCCGCCTCCCAGGCCGCCGATCGACAGCCGCAGGCCGGTTGCGCCGGGCAGCCGCTGTTTCACGTGAAACGCGAGGCAGTCGCTCGGGACAACATCAAACCCGACGCCCGGCAACAGCATGACCCCCGCAGCTTGCGCCTCCGCGTGGCGCGCCGCGAGCGATTCGAACACGCCGACTTCGCCCGTGATGTCGAGATAATGCGCGCCCGATTGAAGACAGGCATCGGCCATTGGCCTCGATGTTGCGGAAAACGGCCCGGCCGTGTGCAGTACGACAGCTGCGCCGCGGATCCCTTCTGCCACAGCCGCCGGCCGGCCCAGATCGAACACGCGTGCTTCGAGGCCGAGCCGTTCGGCCAGCGGAAGAAGTGCTGCGCGGTTGCGCGCCGCCAGTACGGGGCGCAACCCGGTCGCAACGGCGCGTTCCGCAATCAGCTGCCCGGTGTACCCGGTCGCACCATAAATCAGGATCATGGATGATTTCCTCCCTCTCCCCCGGATTCAGCGCTGATCTCCGGTCGGTATCAAGCAGGGGAGAAGGTCGAGGTGAGGGGTGTACAGTGATCGTCGACACAATTCGCCGAGAGTAGCGAATTGCACCGCACGCGGCGATCCGCGCTCCCGCCGTGCGCTGGAGTAACTGCTGGCATTCTCCACTTCGGCACGTGCAACGCCAGCACCCTGCCTGACATCACTGACCGGATTTCCGCCGGCGGATTGCCGACACGTCCGCGCGCCGGCACAATGCGCCCGTACATTTCCAAGGAGTTACAACATGCTTCGCCTCGCCGCTGCCGCCATACTGCTGCTCCTGGCCGCTGCTCCTGCCGCCGTCCCCGATCCGGTCAATCCTGACCCGAACAGCCCGCGTCCCATTGAGGCCGTGGATTCCGTGTTCATGGAAGACCTGACGTGGATGGAAATCCGCGACTCGATTCGCGGCGGGACCGACACGGTGATCGTCGCCACGGGCGGCGTCGAACAGAACGGCCCGTACCTGGTCACCGGCAAGCACAACGTCATTCTGCGGGGCGTCACCGAAGTGATCGCCCGCAAGCTCGGACAAACGCTGGTCGCGCCGATTGTTCCCTTCGTTCCTGAAGGCGGAATCGATCCGCCGACGGACCACGTCCGCTACCCGGGAACCATCAGCGTGACGGAGGAAACCTATGAAGGACTGCTGACCGACATCTGCGGCTCGCTGAAGGCGGCCGGCTTTCGCCGGATCATCATTCTGGGAGACAGCGGCGGCAACCAACTGGGCATGAAGAACGTCGCCGACGCGCTGACTGCGAAATGGGCCGGGGGGAAAACCAGTGTCGTCTACATCCCGGAGTTCTACGACAACGCGGCGATCACCGCGTATCTGGAAACCAACGGCATCCACCAGGAACTGGAAGGGCTGCACGACGATTATGTGAACACTGCGCAGATGATGGCGGTCGAGCCGGAAAGCGTGCGCATGACGCAACGGATCGCCGCCGGCAACTTCCGCATCAACGGCGTGGAACTCGCGCCGGCGGAGCAGACGATCGAGTGGGGCCGGAAGATCTTTGAGTTCCGCGCGGAGCGGACGGTCGCGGCGATCGAAGCCAGGTCCGGCAGGTGACGACTGCCCTGCAGCAAAAGGCGGTTCGAACCGGCGTCGCCGGCGCCTGCAGAGTTTCACACCCGCTTACCGTACCGGCGCTCACCCCGACCCTCTCCCCAGTTCCGTTCGGCACTCGAATTGCTGCTCTCAATCTTCGGCTGGCGAGATTCGCGGTATCCGCGCCGCAGGCAGCACGACCCCGACGGGGTCGCAGAGTGGAGCCGGGGGTTGAGCGCAGCTCGCCGTCAGGCGAGCGCAGCGATACCCCCGGTCAGCGTTGTGCAACTGGCCTCCCTCCCCCCGCTTTTCGGTGGGAGGGCCGGGGAGGGGGGCCGAACGGTGAGTGCGTCATCCCTGTGAATTGGCTGCGATCGAAGGCCGCGCGCACGCGAAGGCGCGTACTGTGGTCCCCTCACCCCGGCCCTCTCCCCCGATTGGCGTTTGCGCTGAGTTCAATGCTTCTCTCGGGAGAGAGGGAGAGATTCATCGAACGTCGTTTTCCACGGGTTCCGCACCGTCCGCCTGTCGGCGAACGGTGCTCCACCCGTGGCTACAGACTTCCGCCCCTCCGGGGCGGCTCTCGGATGGCAATCGATGACCGCAGGACTGCCTCTTGCGACTGACGGTCACGCGGCTCACTGCTTCATCGGCCCTGG
>JAEUIG010000189.1 GCA_016795125.1 Planctomycetaceae bacterium
CGGGGGCGTTCGGGGGGAGCGAACCGGTGATGACCGCGAAATCGCACTCCTGTGCTGCAGACTTGTAGGCGTGCTCAAACTCGTCGAATACCGACATGTCGCACGGCGCCGCGTTCTCGACCAGCTCTGTGGTGGCACCCGTGGATCGATCAAGGATCGTGGTACAGATCCGGGTGGCCTCCCCCGCATCGATCCAGTGCGCTGCGATCCGCTCGCGCAAGAATTCGCGGCGGATCGCATCGCCGGGCATGCCGCCGGCGATGCAGAGCGTTCTGGCCGGCGACTCCAATTGCCGCAGAGCGCGGGCGACGTTCAGCACTTTTCCCGAGGCGCACCATGTGGCCCGCCTGGCGCGGTTCACGCTGCCCACACAGACCGATTCGAATTCCAGGATCTGCTGCCAGGCGGGACTTAAACCGGCGGCGAGGATCATGATCTGTGATCGCAACGGGACAAGGAGCGGAGACCTCTCCTGATGATGGCAGATCGCCGGTTGAGACGCATCCCCCGCGGGGAGATGAGTCCCGGAATGGAAAACTGCGGATTCGGCCGCCGATTTCGAGTGCACGCCGGAACGAAATCGGGCGGTCCGTTGGGACCGCCCGTCGTGCAAGTTCCGGAATTGCAGCCACGTTCAGGCAGCGTGGCGACGCCGGCGGGCGACACCGGCGATGCCGAGTGCACCGAAGCCGAAGAGCGTGAGCGACGCCGGCTCAGGAGCATGCAGGAACGTTCCGGGAGTCGAACCCTCGTTGAGGTTCGTTCCGTACTGGAAGCGGACGTTGCTGATCTTGGACGTGTCAAAGACACCCGAGACCGCGAAGGTGAACGTGATCGAGTCTTTCGCGTAGGGAGTCGTCAGGCCGATCCCCGAGTTGTTCTCGCCGTTCACATACAGGCTGTTGACAATTCCGAAGTTCGACGGGTGACCCGATCCCCCGCTCGAAGTGCCGCCGCCGAAGATGCCAAATCCCGCCGTTCCCAATCCGTAGTGTTGAGTCAGTCCGCTTAAGGACGACGAGGACTGCTTGAAATCCCAGCCTCCCGGGGTGGCGCTGAGCTTGAGATTCGTCGGATTGTTGCCATAGGTCATCGTCGGCGTGGTGGCCGAGGTGAACGACAGCGAGGGGCCGAACCCACCGTTGTAGTCGAAGAACAGTCCGGTCAGGACATCCGTCGGCGCCATCCTGGCCGAGTTTGGTGTCGTTTTGTAGTCGAATGGCGACGTGTTCTGGAGCGTCACTTTCACAACACCGCTGTCAAACTCGAACGTGACCGAGGACGCGATAGGATTATGTGAATTCTGTCCGGTTCCAATTCCAGTAAATACAGAAGCTGATGCCGGGCAGGCAGTTGCGGCGAACAATGCCACCGCCAGGCCCGCGAGGGCGAAACGCTTCGACACAAAACTCAGCGACATTCTTGAAGGCTCACTCATAGGTGTCAGTCGTGGGAAAACACGACGGTAGGTCACGGCAAACGCCGATGACAATACGCGATTCCTGAAAGCCCCCATTTTCTCAGCTTTTCCGCCATAAGAATGTCGTGCAGACGACATTGAGGCGTTTGCAGGACCGTGGGTTCATCGTCGTTGTCCTCGGAAATGGTATACAGTTGAATCCTATTTTCGATCGCATTACCCTTGCGGGAAGCGACTGGAGCTCACCTTGATGCGTGCTGATGACGCCCGGCTCTTCGACGTCCTCCAGACGCGCTGGGGTTACACCAGTTTCCGCCCGCTGCAGCACGAGGCCATTGCGGCGATCCTGGGAAAGCAGGACTCGGTCGTGGTCCTGCCGACGGGCGGCGGGAAATCGCTGTGCTACCAGTTGCCGGCCGTGCTGATGCCGGGACTTGCGGTGGTCGTTTCGCCGCTGATCTCCCTGATGAAGGACCAGGTGGACGCCCTCACCGAGATTGGCATCCCGGCCGCTGCCGTCCATAGCGCACTGCTGCCCAGCGAGAAGCAACGCATCGCGGAGGACATTCGCGCCGCGCGCCTCAAGCTGCTCTACGTGGCTCCCGAGCGGCTCGTGACCGAGCGCATGCTGACATTTCTGCGGCAGCAGACGGTCTCCTTCATCGCGATCGACGAGGCCCACTGCATCAGTGCGTGGGGTCATGATTTCCGGCCGGAGTATCGGCGGATGGGGGAGCTTCGCGAACAGTTCCCCGGCGTCGGCGTGCATGCCTTCACCGCCACGGCCACGGAGCGCGTGCGGCAGGACATCGCCGGGCAGCTGCATCTGCAGTCCGCCGAGTTCCACGTCGGCAGCTTCGATCGCCCGAACCTGCACTACCGTGTCGAGCGCCGCTCGGACAAGGACCAGCAGATTCGGGACGTGCTGCAGCGGCATGCGGGGGATGCGGGGATCATCTATTGCATCTCGCGGAAGGAAGTCGATGCACTGGCGGAGGCCCTGCAGTCGGCCGGCGTGAAAGCGGTGCCGTATCACGCCGGACTGCCGGACGAGGTCCGGCATCGCAATCAGGATGCGTTTCTGAACGAGCAGGCCGACGTCGTCGTGGCGACGGTCGCCTTCGGGATGGGCATCGACAAGTCGAACGTGCGGTTCGTGGTGCACACCGGCGCTCCCAAGTCGCTGGAGCACTACCAGCAGGAGACGGGCCGCGCGGGCCGCGACGGTCTCGACTCCGAATGCTGCCTGCTCTATGGCGGCAACGACTTCCAGATCTGGCGGAAGATGATGCAGGAGTTGACCGGCGACGCGGCGGCGCACGCCGACCACAACCTGCAGTTGATGGAGCGCTACTGCATTGCGACCGGCTGCCGGCATCGCGCGCTGGTCGAGCACTTCGGTCAAAGTTATCCCGGCGAGAGCTGCGCGGCGTGCGACGTCTGCCTGAACGAGCAGGAATATGTCCCTGATGCCCTGATCGTGGCGCAGAAAATCCTCTCCTGCGTGGTGCGCGTACGGGAGAGTTTCGGCGCGGAATACGTCGCCCTGGTGCTGTCCGGTTCGCGCGACCAGCGAATCCTGGACAACGGCCACGACCAGTTGTCGACCTACGGCCTGCTCAAGGAGCATGGCAAGTCCGCGATCCGCGAGTGGATTGAGCAGTTGTGCGCCCAGGATCATCTCGCGCGCGAAGGGGAATACCGGATTCTGAAGATCGCGCCGGCCGGCCGCGACGTCCTGCGCGGCGCAACCACGCCGCGCCTGCTCAAGCCGGCCGCGAAAAAACAGTCCCGGCCCGCTCCGGCGAAGAAGAACTTCACGCTGGGAATGGACGCCGGCCTGTTCGAGGTGCTGCGAAAGCTGCGGCGTGAATTGGCCGAGGAACGGGGCGTGCCCCCGTTTGTCGTGTTCGGGGACGTCACTCTGCAGGATCTGGCGAGCCGGCGTCCAACATCCCCAGCGGGATTTCGCGAAACGCACGGCGTCGGCGATCAGAAAGCGCGGCAGTATGCCGAAGCGTTCACACAGGCAATCGCTCGCTACTGCGCATCCAACGGGATTCCAGCCGATGTGGCGGTCGCCGATGACGCGCCGCCGACTGCCGGACTCGAGTCATTCTCCACCACCTCGAAAAGCGCCGCCAGGCAGGCCGCCGCCGCGCTCTTTCGGGAAGGCCGATCGCTCGAGGACGTGATGCAGCAGATCGGGCGCGCCCGGTCGACCGTCACCCAGTACCTGGTCGAGTTTCTGTCCGAGGAAGGCCATCTGTCGCCCGAACCGTGGCTCAGCGAAGAGCGCTTCGTCGCGGTTGCCGCCGCCGTCGAAGTTCTGGGACCCGGCCCGCTCAAGCCGATCTTCGACCGTCTCGGCGGCGCTGTCTCCTACGACGACATCCGCGTCGCAGTGGCCTGCCTGCGAAACCGCAGCGAGTCCGGGGTGGGAGCGTCAGGAGGCTGACGCGGCCGCGACTCAACGCTTCTTGCGCAGCAGGTCCCGCAGCGCGCGAAACTCGTCGACGGCGAGGTAGCCGTCCTGGTCCTTGTCCAGTGTCGCGAACACGACGGCGGCGATTTCCGGCGTCACCTTCATGCGCGGGTTCTTGCTGAGCTGCTGAAGTTCTTCGAGCGTCAGTTGCCCGTCGTCGTTGCTGTCCAGCGACGTGAACAGCATCTGGTCGCGATCGACCGCCAGCCCGAACGGGTTGTCTCCGGCGGACGAATCGGCGCCGGCAGGCAGGTAATACTCCAGGTAGCCGACGATCATTTCGTCGTAGGTCTGCTCGCCCCAGCGGACGGTGGCTTCCGGATCGGGGTTGGCGGGATTGCCGGCGCTGTTGTCGAACGTGGCGTTGAACTTCAGCGTCGTGCCCTTGGGGAAAGTGCGCGGTTCGGCGAGGCGATACAGCAACTGCCAGTTGAAATCGTAGCGCGGGATGTCGAGCAGCGTCTCACGGTTGCCGTCCGGCAGGATGGCTTCGTAGTTGCAGGCCTTGCCGCGGAGATGCATGTGCGGCAGGTAACCGAGGACCGTCACGTCGGCCGGCAGGCGAATCTTGGCGGAGTCGGTGAAGTTCGCATCGCCCGGAGGGATTTCAAACCAGGAGTTCACGAGGCTGGCGGTTTTGACTTCATGTTCCGGCTCCTGATCGGCGAACACGAAAGCGATCCGGGTGCGGTCCTCGGTGGCCGTGCCGTTGGGGGTGTAGTGCATCTGGAAATGCAGACGGCTTCCCTGGGGAAGTTTGCGCGCAAAACCGTGCGGATAAATGCGGCGGCTGTTTCCGGGAACGTAAATGCCCCAGTAGCTGATGCCGTCCTCCGGTCCCCGTCGCCGGTCGCCGCCCCCTTCATCGGGGGGCATCGCGAACACCAGCACGTGATGGACGACTTCCGGCGCGCTCGGCTTGATCTCGATCCGCTCGACCCATTTGTCTTCCGGCACGTCGATGTCGACCACGACGTGCTGGTACCCCATGACGCCCGTGGCCTGAATCGAGATCGGCTCAGGGAACTGTGCCACGAGGTCCGGCGTGCCGATCGTCCAGCCGGAGGCGAACTGCATCGGCAGCGGGGCGTCGCGCGGGTCCCCTTCCGCGTGATCGCCGGCCAGCCAGGCCAGCAGGTCGCGCTTGTCGTCCGGCGTCAAGGCGCCGTCGTTCAGCCAGGGCGAGGGCTTGCCCTCGGCGCCGGGGGTCGCGAACCACGGCGGCATGACGCCGCGTTCGAGGACGGACGTGATCATGGCGGCGTGTGCGATCAGGTCGTCGCGCGTTTCAAGGGAGAACGGCGCCACGCCTCCGTCGTGATGGCACTCCAGGCAATTCGATTGCACGATCCGCGAAATGCGGTTGTGGTAGGTGACGCTGGCATCAGTCGTCTCCAGCGGCTGCAGATCGAGACGACAGCCGGGTGCTTCGGTCGCCGTAATCGCGATCGACTCGCCGTGGAGATACTCCGCGATGGCCGTCGACAGGTACGTCGTACGCGGCGCGGCGAGTGAATAGCCGAAGCCGTATTGGTCGTCGATCGCGCCGTGGTAGCGGACGGAACGGGCCGAATCGATCAGGAGGACATCGGTCGTGCTGGTTGCCTGCAGGGCGCGGCACAGTTCTCCCTGCGCATCGTGCACGTAGACGCCATTGCTTCCCAGTGCATCGGCGGCAGCCTGAATGGCGGCCGGCTTGTCGGTCGCCGTTGGATTCACCAGTACGACTCCGAACCCTTGTGCGGAATATTCCTGCGCCAGCTGGACCAACGTCGGCAGATACTTCTTGCTGATGGGGCAGCTCGTGCTGGTGACGGCGACCAGCAGTCCCCGCTGCTTCACGAACTCGCCCAGATGATGGCGCTTGCCCGACAGGTCCGCGAATTCAAGGT
>JAEUIG010000195.1 GCA_016795125.1 Planctomycetaceae bacterium
GTCGTCGTGCCGTCGCCGGCAATATCGCTCGTCTTGGAAGCCGCTTCCTTGATGAGCTGGACGCCGCAGTTCTGGAACTTGTCTTCCAGCTCGACGTCTTCGGCGACCGTCACGCCGTCCTTGGTGATCTTCGGAGAACCCCAGCCCTTGTCGAGCACGGCGTTGCGGCCGCGGGGGCCGAGCGTGCTGGACACGGCCTTCGCGAGCTTCGATGCTCCTTCGAGCAGTTGCTTGCGGGCGTCCTCATCAAAACTCAACAGCTTTGCCACGGCGTATCCTCGTGTTGCAAGGTTCGTCGAGCGACAGGCGTCGCGTCTTCGGGCGTTATGTCAGTCAATCGAGAGAGATCGCATCGGGCGGGACTCCCCCGCCGGCCTGCGACAACATTCTGGCGTGCCACACCGTAAAGCAATGGACGTGCCGACAATCGGTCCGATCGCGCAAGTGGCTATTGTGAATATGCTTACGGTGAATGTTTAGAGATCGGATGATCGCCGGTCTCTGCCAACTTGGCAGCATGCCTCCGGTCGCTATCGGTCCGGCTGTCAGAATGAGCAAGCACCTCGAGCGGCGAGGTTCAACCCCGCCGCTCAGCGTCGATGAACTTCCCGACCGCCACCGCGAGTTCCCCCGCCTCATCCTCGAACAGGTAGTGCCCCGCGTCGGCGAACTCCTTCACCTCCGCCGCCGGAAACCGCTGCCGCCACTCCGCCAGAAACTCCGGCGTGAAACACCAGTCGCGCATCCCCCACGCCAGTAGCATCGGTTTGCCGGTCTGCTGAGCCAATGATTCCTCGACGTGGACCAGCGTCCCGTACGACGGGTGCTCGGCCGACATCGGGATATCAAGCACGAACCGGTGGATCGCGATTCGATGCGCCCAACTGTCATACGGAGCCAGCAGCCCGCGCCGCACTTCCGCCGGCAGAGTTCGCTTGTTAACGGCCATCGTCAGCGCCGCCTTGGCGAACAGATTCAGTCCGCGCACTCCCAGCGCTCCCAGCACCGGCCACCGGCACACGGCAATCCGAAACGGCATCCGCGTCGACCGGAACGCCGCCGTATTCATCAGCACGAACCGCGCGAACCGGTCCGGCAGTCGCCCCGCCGCCCCCATGCCGATGCACCCGCCCCAGTCATGCGCCACCAGCGTGACGTTCCGGAGATCGAGCGTTTCAACGAGCGTGCACAGATTCGTGATGTGCCGGTCGAGCGTGTAGTCGTACTGCTGCGGCTTGTCCGACATCCCGCAGCCGATGTGATCGACCGCAATGCAGCGATATGTCGGCGACAGTGCGCGGATCAGGTTCCTCCACACAAACGACCACGTCGGGTTCCCATGCACAAACAGCACCGGCGCTGCGTCGCGCGGGCCTTCGTCGATAAAGTGGTAGCGCAGCCCGTCGAGACTGATGTGGCGTGACGCGAACGGGTATTCGGCAGACTTCAACGAGTGCATTTCGGGCAACGCCGTTTAGCGGGGAGCCGCAGGCGACCCCATTGAGAAGCGGTCGAAGTATCGACAGCGGCGGCGATGACGTCAAACGAGCGTCGAACTGTCACGCATGATCCACATCGAGCTGATTCCAGACGACCCTCCGACGGCCCCCCTACCCGTCGCACCCGGTCCGGCATGGTTCGGGACTGTCTCATTCGGCGGCTGTCTGTCGATCGGGTTCTTCGTGATGCTCCTGCCCGCCATCGGCATTCTGCGGAGCTTCGGAATCACTCCGCTGCAGTCACTGCCGATCCTGCTGTTGGTCGCCGTAGTGATCTCGGCCGTTACAATCTGGCGCGGCAATGTCTATTCGCGCAAACTCGACGAGCGATGGAAGCGGCGAACGGAAACCACCTTCGCGCGCACCCAAGCAGCCGCGAGACGCTGCGGCTATGTCCCGCCGTCGGAAGGGGGCTCACTACGGCACCGCGTGACGATCTCGCACATTGACGCGATCTGGGCGGTGGAAGCGCCTTCGCTGGACGACGAAGGTCCGGCCTGCATCCTGCGCACGGCCGAAGGAGAACACATCTATTGCGCTGGAAAGCCGTTTCAGGAATTCGATTGCGATTTCCTCAACGAGACGATCGTCATGGAACTCACGGGCGATCTGGACTACGTCGAGTCGGCAACCAGCGACGGGGAGCGGGTGATCGTGGCGGACGACGTAGTTCCGGAGGACGTGCTCCCCGATGGGATCGTGGGTGGCGGCTTCGCGATCCTCGACGACCTGGACGTTATCCGCCGCCTGCCGCCGATACGCACACCGGGCGCATCGGACTGAGTGCCCGGTCCGTATGTGATCCGCCGCCGTCGTTATACTATGTCCGCTTCGTGACAAGAGTGCCGCTGGCGCATGGTCGCCGGCGCTGTCCGCATGGTCATCGCAGGAGGGCCCGATGTCTGTTCGCTGTCGATTGATCGTCTGCGCTGTCTGCTTCCTGGGATCTGCGGCGTGGTCGGTCGACAACCTCTCGGCTGCCGACCAGGGCCGCCTGCTGTTTCTCGGCGTCGCCTACGACGAGGGTCCCCCGAAAGGCTTCGATTCCGGCCACTTCAACTGGGCGCCGGACAACGTCTCGCGGATTCTGCAGCATCAGTCGGACACGCTGTACCGGAACATCGAAGTCGAGAACCTCAAAGGCGATCAGGCGACTCACGGTGCGGTCATCCGCGCCCTGCGACAGTTAAAGCGTAAAGCGAAAGCGGACGACCTGTTCTTCCTCTATTGGGGAACTCACGGCGGTACTGGCCCGGACGGGTGGAGCGCGAACCTTCCTGGCGGACGTGCAATGTATGGCAGCGAGCTCAAGCAGGAACTGGGTGAGTTCCCCTGCCCTGTCGTCTGCCTGATCAGCACCTGCGGCTCGGGAGGATTCGCCGGCGCGCGGGCCGATCAGGTCGAAGTGCCGCCCAACGTGACCGCGTTCTGCGCCTGCCGCCGCCAGCAGTCGACCGCCAACGAGATGGACCGCGCCTTCTGCGAGGCGATCGCCGGTTTTGCCGACGCTGATGGCAACGGCGAGGTGACGATCGGCGAGACCCTGCAGTACGTCCCGCGCAGGTATCGCCAGATGTTCCGCGGCGGCGAACCGACGGACGAAGACCTGCTGCCGGTGCTGGCCGCTTCCGAGGGGACCCCGCGCGAACGGGCACTCTCCATGTGCGGCGGCGACTCTCTCGCGGCCGTCGCGCAGAACGGCGTCTGGTACGGCTGTCGCATCCTCGAACAGACCCCGGAAGGGAAGAAAGTGCGTTTCTTCGGCTTCGACGCGACTACGACAAACGCCGGCTACTCGATGCCCGATGCCGTCGTCGCCGACGATGTGATCGACCTGCCGGGCGGCGACCCCACGATCGAAGTCGAGTGGGAGGGCGCGTGGTATCCGGCCCGCCTGCTGGAGAAAAAACGCAACCAGTGGAAGATCCACTACATCGGCTACCCGGACTCCGACGACGAAACCGTCCCCCGCTCCCGCGTCCGGTTCACGTTCCTGCCGCCTCCCGAAAAGACGCCTTGAGGCAACAAGTCGCCCGAATCGTCAGTCGTCATGAAAACGCCCGGCGCACCGAACAGGTGCGCCGGGCGTTCTACTTGCTGGCGGTATCGACGCAATCCTATCGCCCCTGCACGTCTTTCGGCGCCGGGACGAACCCTTTGAGACCACCCATCTCGGCGATCTTCTTGTTGGTCTCGGCCATGTCTTTCATCTCGTCGTCGGTGACCACCTTCACCGGCGTGTTCTCCGTCGTGTACCCCCCGCAGCCGGTGAAACCACTGGATGCGAGAACCGCAATCAGCAGCCAAGTCCATGAGCGCATCGTCATCGATATTCCCCCTGATTGGCGCGGTCGCCGTCGGCTCCCGGTTCAACGAACGACACTGACGTCCGACCTCCGACTTCCGTATCAGAACTCGCCTACGACGCGCCCATCCTTGATGAAGCTCGTCAGACAGTATGTGATGTAGTCGATGTTCTCGCTCATGAACCGCACCGAGCCGTCGCCCAGCAGCACATGACATCCGCCAACGTGATCGCTCGACGGCGTACGCGCCCACGGCCGCGTGAGACCAGCGAGTCCGCACCGCTCGGGATTCGCGTTGATCTTGAACAGGCAGTTCGTGAGGCTGTTCGGCGTGCCGTCCGGCAGCGGGCCGCCATAGACCGCGATATGCCGCCCCTGACCCCAGACCGGACCGTAAACGGTGTAGACCTTCTTCAACGTGGATTCGTAAACCATCACCGAGTTCGACGTCCCGTCGATGAAATCGCGGATGCTCGCCGACCGGTTATTGCCAAAAGCCGCCTGCAGATTGACGGTCGTCCCGTCCGGCAGCGCGGTGTTCGAGCCGCCATAGACGCCCCAGGAGCGATAACCTTCTCCCAGCCCGCCGCCCGCGAGCATGTAACAGTTGGGGGCCG
>JAEUIG010000223.1 GCA_016795125.1 Planctomycetaceae bacterium
GTTTCAGCACCTCGATGAACTCGATCATCCCTCGGTTGGCGACGTTGAACTCGCCGTCAAAATTGAACGCCCGCGGGTCGGACTCGGTGCCGTACTCGGCGATCTTGCGGTAGTTGATGTCCCCCGTCAGCTCCGTCGAGTCCTGGTTCTTCTCGTCCTTCGGCTGGAACGTGCCGATGCCGATGCGGTCCTGCTCCGAGAGGAACAGCCGCTTGCAGACGATGTCCTGCAGGACCTTGGTCCAGTCGCCGGCGTACTTCTCCAGCCGCTGCTTGAAGTAGTACCGGCTCAGCGGGCACACGTCCCCCTCGATCTCGACGCGGAAGTCGTGTTCGCCGCGCCCCTCGTTGAAGGCTTCGCAGACGGCGGCGCGATGTTCGCGCGGGACGAGCTGCAGCGGGTCCCCGTTCATCGGATCCCAGGTGACCGAGCCGTCGTCCTCTTTCCAGCCGAAGGTGTACAGGGCGCCTTCGGGCTGGCGTGCGTAGCGTTCGAGGCCGCGCTTGAGCAGCCGGGCGATTGTCGACTTCGAGCTGCCGACGGGGCCGTGGAGCAGCAGCACGCGGCGCTCCGTGCCGTACTTGAGCGCTGCGCTTTTGAAGACGTTGACGAGTTCCATCAACGGGCGCGTCAGTCCGAAGATCGCATCCTGCCCGCCGTGGTGCGGATCGTCGAAGAATCGAAAGCGGACGAGGTCCTTCGTCCCCTCAATCGGGTAGCTGCCGTCGGCAAGGATCATGTCGTACACGCGCTGGTACGCGGTCCGCGTGACCTTGGGGTTCGCGGCGACGAGATCGAGATACTCCGCGAACGTGCCCTGCCAATGCTCGTGGCGGTAAGCGTCGGCGTTCTGAGAAGCGGCAAAGCGTTCCAGCAGAGCTTGGGCGTTTTTCACGGACGAAATCCCCTCTCCCGGACGTGGGTGTCAGGTCGCCGTCCCGTTCGGCGCCGCAGCGCGGGCCGCACGGATGCGGATTCAATGCCAGGCCGTGGCCTGCTGCCGCGTTTTCAGTGTGCCGTGCGTCCAACCATGGCGCAACAGCGATCAGGAGGCAGCGAGGAAACATCCCGCCCAAACAGCGGAACAGAGGCGAGCGTGGCGGTTGCCGGCGTTGGCCGTATGACGGCCGGGACCAGAGTGTGCAACGCTCGACCTTCCATGGCCTGGCACCGAATTGCCAAATGAACGGCGTGGTCGGGAGCGCGACGTCGGGAAGTCGCAATCCCGACAGGCGGCAGCCGTCTTCCGGGACGGTAGCCGGCTGGGCAAGCCAGCATGGGAATTATCGTCGTGACCGACGGCGTGACAAGGCCAGTTTCGGGATCGTGGGTAAGCGCCGGTCGAGAAACACCCACCAGCCCGACGCGCGAGCGAGGGAGGGGTTTCGGCGACAGCGTCCTACGGCGATTCGCCGTGGCTGGCGCTACGGGCTCGTGAATTCCGCCGGCGGCGACAGCTCATAGAACCGCGACTCCGTGGCGGAGACGCCGTCGGTGGCGAACTCCGGCGGGGCCGGCAGCAGCTCGACATAACCTTTCTCACCGTCGGGTTCCGACGGCTCGACGGCGCCCGTCAGCGCGGCAGGACTGGTCGCTGGTTGCGAGGCGACCGGAAGGTCTTCGCCGGCTGGATGGTCTTTGTACGTTGCCTTGCGGCCCGCCAGTGCGGCGGACGCCAACAGGTCTGCGGTCGCCGGCTGACCCGCCAGTGTCGCCGGCAGTTCGATGACCATCACCTGCGCCTTCAAACGCGTCGCGGCGAATTCTTCGAGAGACCCAGCTTTGAACTCTCCGTCGAACGTCGCCACGTCTACGTCGAACTCGCTGCGCAGTTGATCGAGCAGCTCCAGGCAAGCGGCATTGCCGGTGATGAGCGTCCGCTCGCCGAAGCCGGTCCGGACGTGAATGACGCGGCTGGGAGTTGTTTCCCCTAGCAGCCGCAGCATGACGCGGGTTTCCGCTTCGCTGGCAGGATGCGGACCGGTTTCGCGGGTGGGACTCGCGGTAAATCGCGGGGAGGGAAAGTTGCGATTCAGGTCGACTCCGCGGGCGTTGACCGCGATGTGCTCGGCCAGTCCATCCGGATGCGGATTGCGGACCAGCAGCGCCTGGCGTCCGTCGAGCCCTGCCGGCTGGCCATGGAGCCGATCAAGCAGTGCATCCAGCGCCAGCACGGAGGCCGGATCATTGCCCGACAGGCTGCCGGTGATCAGGACGTGCTCGGCTCCGGAGCCGACGATTGCGGTCTGGATCGGTCGCCGCTGGGAGCTTTCGTAGCCCGACGACCACAGCGGATTGCTGGTCGCGCCGACGGCAATGGTTGTCGCCGGGGGCGTGGCGGGCATCCGCGCGATAACGGATTCGGGCGGAGTCGGGACGGATTGTCCGAGCTGCACGCGCGGCCAGGCGAAGGCCGCCGGATCGGGAAGGATCGGCAGCGGGCGCGTGGCGCCGTTGGGATCAGGCGCCGACAGGGGCGCTGGCTGACCCGGGCGCACAGCCGGCGTGCGCGCCGACTGCGTAAACGCAGCGCAGCCGGAGGCTGCGGCGAAGGCGACGATCAACAGCAGTCGGACAACTCGCATTCTGAACGCCGATCGAATCCTGCGGATCGAACGGACTCGTTCCGTCGTGCCGGCGATGTTCGGGTGTGTTTTCATCCGGGAGGGCGAGGCTCCCGCCGAGCCGTACTGCGACTGGCGCCCCGACCTAAACTGCGGCTCCGTGGGAGCGTCGCCCTCCCGACGGGGGCCGCCGGAGGCGACCGCTTAATCCTGTTCGACACCCAGCATGTAACGCAGCTCTTCAAACTCCCGCGCGTATTCTTCGCTCGAGGCATGCACGTGCTCGCCTTCGGTGATGAACCGGATCGTGTCGCTCACGCCGACTCCGTGCTCCTGGAGAACTTCCTCGAACGGTTCCAGGTCGTGTCCGTACATGATGAGCAGCTTGTGCTCGTCGAATTGCACTTCCATTGGGATCCGCGGGTTGAGCACAGCGATGCCGGTGCACCCGTCGTTGAGCAGCAGCTCCTCGTGGTCGTAAAGCGTGCTCTTGAGGATGGGCAGGTCGATATGCTCCCGGTACAGGTCCAGGTGCTTGCCGGTCTCGGTTTCGTGGCTGGTTTCGAGAACGACGTCGACCTCGTCCCCGAGCGGATCGAGCAGGCTGATAAACAGGTCGAACAGTTTTTCACGCGTCTGGGCGACCATCAGCACCGGGACGTCGATCGACGTTTCCGGATCGCGATAAACGTCGCGGCGGCAGCCGGCGCTGGGCACGACGTCCAGATTGAACGACGGACGGACGGCGTCGGTCAGCAGGAAGCTGCCGTACCGCGCGACGGACAGGTGCTGCTCCAGCTGTGCTTCGGAGACTTCCTCGAAGCTGCTGTGCGCCTTGGCGGGGTGGCCGTCGCGAAACGTGGTTTTGATCACTCGTTTGAGGAAGCCCATGGCTCTGCGAATCCGGGAGAGTTGACGAACCGGACGGAGGTGATGCACAAGCCGAGGGGGCGACTCGCGATCAGCCAACTCTAGCACGCAGGCGTGGGGCGGCGTCCAAAGCTGCCAGCAAGCCCATGGTTTTCCATCGAAAGGCGACACAACGCGCCACAGGCGCAATCCGCGTGACGATCGATGAACACGCAGGTTGTGACGGTTGTGCGGCTGTTGAGCGGTGCCGTTCGGACTTTCGCCGATATTCCGCGGACTCTCACGGCTTGGCCTCAAGTTTGTCGCATCGTCACCGGCTCCCTGCCCCGGTCGGCGACACCTGCTAGAATTCGAGTGCTTCCTTCCCAGGGATCAGGACGGATCGATCATGCAGTTTGCACGCCGATGGTGTTGCCCGTTGTTGTTCATCGCCGCCATGCTCAACGCGGCTGTCGCGCGAGCCGACGACACCACAGCGCCCGTGACCGAGGAGACCTGGCAGGTCATGGAAATCGCCGGCGCACGCGTCGGCTACGGGCACGTCTCGATGTCCCGCCGGAAAGGGGACGACGGGCAGGAACTGATCGTCACCGACGTCTTCAATAACCTGACAATCAAGCGGTTCGACACCGCGTTTGTAATGACGATCCG
>JAEUIG010000240.1 GCA_016795125.1 Planctomycetaceae bacterium
AAGCCAACTTCGGCCCGCCGCTGGGAATTGGCTGGAACGATTCGCGCGTCAAGATTCGCGACATCATTGACGGCACCAGCAATCAGCTGGTCTTCGGAGAGCGCTGTTTCCGCATGGAGGGTCTGAACATCGGCGCCGGCAACGCACTTGGTTTCAGCCCGGCGACCCCCTCAGCGCCTTATACCGGCCAGCAGTGCCGGGCCTGCCTGGCCGTCGTCGGCATTCCGTACTGGGGTCTCAACCAGTCTGTCGTGAACGCGAACCACCATTCGCGGGGCTTCGCGAGCACGCACGTGGGCGGCGTGCACTTCGGACTGGCCGATGGCTCGGTGCGCTTTATCAGCGACAATATCGACCACAAGCCGAATACGATCGGCGTTCCGCCGGCGACAACGGGAGGCGGCCATGGCGGCCCGACGTTTATCGACAGCACGCTTGAAAGGTTGATGGCGCGCAACGACGGCCAGCCGGTGGGAGAATTCTAGGTCTCCAGGCGGGTTCACCCCGCCGGGAGCGGCCCGGCGGGGGGCAGGGATCGGAGCACGTGTGCCGGGGCTGGCGGCGGATTGCCTGTTGCCGGCGACCGGAAGGTGGGCAGGATCAACGGATGCGCGTGACGGCACGGACAATCACGTTGTCGCTGGTGGGCCTGGCGCTCGCTGGCCAGGGATGCGGGCGCGGCGATCTGCCCGAACTGGCCAGCGTATCGGGAACGGTAACCCTCGACGGAAAACCTCTGGCGGGGGCGATTATCGCCGCCTACCCGGATGTCGGCCGTCCCGCGGTGGCGAACATCGACGAGCAGGGCTATTACGAGCTGCAGTACAAGCAGGGGGTCGAAGGGACCAAGCTCGGCCGCAACAAGATCAGTTTTGTCTGGCCGACCGGAGGTTCGGGCCCGGCCATTCCGGCCAAATGGGGTGATCAGTCCAAGGAGTACATCAACGTCGCGGAGGGGGCGAACGAGTTCAATTTTGCACTCGAGTCCGATCCACCGCCTGACGAGACCGCTCGTCGGCCACCCGCCAGCGCTGCGGCTCCCGTGGAATGATCCGACGGGTCATGGAATCGCAAGCGACGACGGCTCGCCCGGCGTGTTAGAATCCTGACATGCCAGGCAACACGTTCGGACATTCGTTTCGCGTCACCACGGCCGGGGAAAGTCACGGGCCGGGGAACGTCGTCATCATCGACGGCGTGCCGCCGGGAATTCCGCTATCGGTCGCCGACCTGCAGGTCGATCTGGACCGCCGTCGTCCCGGGCAGAGCAAGATCACTACGCAGCGCGACGAACCGGACGAGCCGGAGATTCTCGCAGGTGTCTTCGAAGGGCGGACGACGGGCACGAGCATCGCCATCCTCGTGCGGAACAAAGACCAGCGGAGCAAGGACTACAGCGACATCCAGGAGCTGTACCGCCCGGGCCACGCCGACTACACGTTCGACGCGAAGTACGGGTTTCGCGATTACCGGGGAGGCGGGCGGTCGAGCGCGCGGGAGACAACGGTCCGCGTGGCGGCCGGCGTCGTCGCGAAGAAGCTGATCGAGCAGGCATTCGGCGGCCGCGTGGTGGGTTATGTGACGCAGGTCGGCGACGTGAAGGCCGAAATCGCGGACCCGGCGGCGGTCACTCTGGATCAGGTGGAACGCACGCCCGACGGCACACCCAATATCGTTCGCTGTCCCGATCCGGTGGCGGCGGCGCGGATGGTGTCGCTGATCGACGAATGTCGCAAGGACGAAGACTCGATTGGCGGCGTCGCCGAAATCGTGGCCATCAACGTGCCAGCCGGGCTGGGGGAGCCAGTGTTCGACAAGGTCAAGGCAGACCTGGCGAAGGCCCTGTTCAGCCTGCCAGCCGTGCTGGGCGTGGAGTACGGCATCGGGTTCGGCTGTGCGACGATGCGGGGGAGCGCACACAACGACGTGTTCGTTGCGGGACCGGTCACCGATCATGAGCGGCCCGACATCAAGACGCGGACGAACCGCCACGGCGGAATGCTGGGAGGCATTACTTCGGGCATGCCGATCGTGCTGCGGGCGGCCGTCAAACCGACGAGCAGCCTGTCAAAAGAGCAGCCGACGGTCACCCGGCACGGCGTTCCTGCAACGATCCGGACCAAGGGCCGGCACGACCCGTGCCTGTTGCCGCGGTTCGTGCCGATGGCCGAAGCGATGGTCGCGATCGTGCTGGCCGATCACTGGTTGCGCTGGCAGGCTCAGTGCGGCGGGAATCTGTGAAGGCGGAGGTCACGAATCGAAACCGAACCGCGAATTGGCCCGCAACCTGATTGCCCCAGACGATGTCGTGCCCCTACAGGGCACAGGGTCATTTGCAGAACCTGTACCCAGGGTGCGCTCGCTCCGCTCGCGACCCCGGGCTGTCGAGTCTCGCCCCGTGGGGGCGACGCACGGTCGTTCGACCTCTGACCTCCGACTGCTGCCTTACTCTTTGTGATCGTGGTCGTCGTGCGCTGCGTGATCATGGTCGCCATGATCATGATCGTGCGAGATTTCGCCGGCGTGCGGCGTGCCGGCGACGGTCAGTTCGAGCTTGCCGTGCAGGTCTTCCTCGGTCTTGACCGATTCCGGCAGTTTTTCGCCGGCCAGCGTGAACCGTGAGGACTGCCCCTCGGGATCGGATTCCTGCGGGGCAGACTCGAGCGCGATCGGCTCGGGCGCGCCTTCCAGCTTGAGTACGAGCACGCCGTCGGCGACGGGCGTCGCCTTCGTCATGTCGTGATCCAGCAGGTTCACGGTGACGTTGCGGTTCGTGGCGTCGAACACCAGTTCGGCGTGATAGTCGTCATGCCCCAGCATGACGATGTGGCCGCCGTTCGGCCCGTGTTCGGCGTGATGATGCTCTTCGGGCGGGGCGGTGTTCTCAACGTTGTCTTTCTCGGAGAACTGCCGGTATTCCGGCTTGTTTCCGCAGCCCCAGAGGGCCAATGACGCGGCGACGAGCACTGCGAAAGGACGAATCGACATCCTGAATCCCCTGCCTCCGTGGTGAAACCGCGCCGCCGTCGCGGAATATCGCGACAGCGGACTGACCACGGAATTGTAGCAGGGGGGAACGTGCACGCCAGCAGTGCGAAACCGCAAGCGTGCTCGGATGCGTTCGCGTTGTGCGGATCCCTTGACCCTTAGCCCTGGACCCTCGGCCTTTTTAGAACCGGGATTGCCAGACGGTGGCGGCGGAGGGCGCCGGGCGGAACAGCGAGGTGCCGCGGACCGGCGGGTGAGCATGGCTGGGCGTCGGAGTCCGGGGGCGGACATCGGTCCAGTTCACGTCGTCGTACTGCGGCACCGCGGACGGCGCCGCATACGGCGACACGGAAATGGACGGCATCGAGGGAATCCCCGAGGTGTAGGGAGGCACGTTCGCCGGAGCGGCCGTCGGCAACACGCTCGGGTAGCCGTGCACGGCGGCCGGCGCAAAGCCGTGGCCGTCGCCGCACGAACTGCAGCCCGAAACTGGAGCGAAGCCGATCGTCGGCTGCGGCGCCGCCTGAACGGCGATGTCGCGATACCGCGTCTGCTGCATCATGACCGTCTGGGGAACCATCCGTGTCACCTGCTGCGGCACGTAGACGGTTTCCGAAACCTGCTGGTAGGTCGTCACCGGGACCTGTTCAACATAGGCCTGACGCTGGATCTGTACCTGAGGAGCACAGCCGGTCGGCAGCGCCGGCCCGACCGTCGGAGGCGGACAGACACAGCCGGAGGGGGGCCGGTAGCAGCCGCCGCAGGGCGGGCACTGGCAACCCACGCGCCCAAGGCCACAGCCGTTGCAGCTGAAGCCGAATCCCAGGTTGAAATAGATACCGGCCATACTCGAGGCCGGCAGAACAACGGCGACAACGAGGACCGCCGCCAGCCAGTGGCGCAGGGTGAAGGACCGCACGGTGGACTCCTGTGGAGGGAAGACAGGTTGGAGTCGGCACGCGACCGGATAACCAGTCTGCTCCGGGAGTGAGGGGCGGTTGCGCACCGCCGGACACCGGCTCGGAATGTGCCACCATCAGGATCGGCACATCCGGCAGAGTCTCTGTAGTCGAAATCGTCAACTTAATCGGAAAAGTCGGAATCGGCGCGCAGCCGCAGGCAACCGGACGGATCAATCCGACGCAAGCGATTATCTCACAATACCTTGTGAGTTGACGTCACTAACCTGCTCGTTCAGGGTCCACAGGTCGTAGAGCCAGCCGACGCCGAGCAGACCGCCGGAAACCAGCCACAACAGGCCGGTGACCCACTTGCCGAGGTAAAAGCGGTGGACTCCGAACAGGCCGAGGTAGACCAGGAGCAGCCAGGCCACGGAGTAGTCGGTTTGGCCGGCCACATAACGGCGTTCGGCCTGGTCCAGCATCCGCGGGATGAGGAACAGGTCGACGATCCAGCCGACGAGCAGGAGGCCTCCGGTGAAGAACCAGATGGTGCCGGTGACCTGCTTGCCGTAGTAGAAGCGGTGCATCCCCAGGAAGCCGAACAGCCAGCACAGGTAGCCGACGAGCAGGCTGTGTGTTTCGTGCTGTCGGGCGGAAGCCATCGTCGTGGTGGACATGTTCGTGACGTGCGTACCGTGTCAGTCATCCGCGGCGACATCCGCCGCACCCGATCATTATTCGCTGGCGCGTCCGGTTGATAAGCGCCAATCGCCAGAAAAAATGACTGCGGGAAGAATGGAACGCGGATGCCCCCGGATCGGGCGGATCAAAACGGATTACGTTCAAGGATCGTGATCAAAATCCTGCGCATCACGCTGCTCGGGGTCCCTGGCGTTTCATGAACAGCGAATCGACTTGAATCCGCGTGATCCGGGGTCATCCGCGTTCCATTCTTCGATCGAGGACCTGCTGGTAGACCGCGCGGATGCGGCGGGTCATGGTCTGGGGGCGGAACTGGTCGGTGAAGCGTGCGCGGCCGTTCTCACCCATCTGCCTGCGCAGCGCCGGGTTGGCGGCCAGTTCGATGACGGCCTCGGCGAGCGGTTCCACCGCATCGCGCGGCAGCAGGCGGCCGGTCTCGCCGGAGATCACAACTTCGCGGGCGCCGCCGACGTCGTACGAGATGACCGGCTTTCCGGCGATCAGCCCCTGCGGCAGCACGCGTGCGAGTCCCTCCCACTGGCTGGTGTGCACGACGAGATCGGTCGCCTGCAGCAGTTCCGGAATCCGCTGCGGCGGCACCAGACCGGTGAACCTGAAGTGCTGCGACAGTCCGAGGTCGCGAATCTGCTGCTCGTAGTGCGATCGCAGGACTCCGTCACCGATGAACAGGAACAGGGTTCGCGGCTCGGCGGCGACAATCTGCTGCGCGGCCGCGAGCACGAATTCGTGCCCCTTGAGATGAAACAGCCGCGCCACTTTGCCGACGACGAACCGGTCCAGCCCGATGCCCAGTTCGGCCCGCACCTGGGCGCCGGTTTTCGCGGGATGCAGGTACGGTTCGACATCGAATCCGCTGTAGACCGTCGTAAATCGTTCCTGTGCGGCGACACCGGCCCGCACGTACTCGCTCGTCATGTCGTCGGACACGCTGATGAAGTGCGCGGTGTGACGGACGGCCCAGCGTTCCGCAGCGACATAGGCGCGGTACACCAGCGGATGCTGGCCGTAATGGAACGCCGCCCCATGAATCGTGTGGACGGCGGGCAGCCCGAGCCGTGCGGCGGCGGCGCGTCCGAGGATGCCGGCCTTGGAACTGTGCGTGTGGACGAGGTCGGGGCGGAAGTCGCGCAGCTCGGCGGTCAGGGCGCGCAGTGCCGCCGGATCGCGCAGCGGATGAATGCTGCGACGCAGTGCGGGGACAACGCGGATATCGAAGCCGCCTGCCTGTGCGCGTTCCAGCAGGCTGCCTTCGGGGCCGAGGGGCGGTCCGGTGATGAGCGATACGCGATCGCCGTAGTCGCGGTGCTGATCCTCGACCGTCAGCAGCGTGTTTTCCTGGGCGCCGCCGACAATGAGGCGGGTGATGATGTGCGCAACGTTCATGCCGGGGAAGCGGTCAGCGGTCAGCCGTCAGGGAACAGCGGCTGGAGAGCGTAGCGAACAGCGACTCACCATGCGCGTTGAAAGGAGCAGCGACGCCAGGATCACATCCAGAAATCGAGCTTGGGTGGCACTGGCAGAGTCAGTGGCACCCGTCCCGGTCGAGGAC
>JAEUIG010000292.1 GCA_016795125.1 Planctomycetaceae bacterium
ATGGATGCTTAGGCCAGCGTTACGGCAGCGACGGTCCGCGGAGCGATTCTCCGCCGCGCGGCTGGCTCAGCGGTTGCCCGGTCAGCGGCGCGGCGTAGCCCGCCGGCAGAGCCGTGGCCTGTGGCGCGTTCTGGCTCGTCGGCACGTACCAGCCCTGCGGCGTGCTCGACGGCGGGAAATAGCCGGGTTGCGGTGCAGCCGATGGCGGGAAGTAGCCCGGCTGCGGGGCAAGCTGCGGCAGCGGACGGGGCTGCGACAGGTCGGCCTGTTGCTCGTAGCGGTGCCAGAACTGCTGTGAGTACGGCATCACGTTGGGCATGCCCCAGCCGGCCGCGACCTGCGACTGCGAGAAGACGGCCTTGTAGTTGTAGGGGCGGAACAGGTGATGACCGCCGTAGTACGGCATGATCTGGAGGTAGCCGTGCTTCCACGGCTCCTGATCGTCGTAGGAGAACAGCGGCTCGCTGCTGCCGACCGACGCGGGTCCGTAGAAGTCGCCGCCCCCGCCGTACGACTCGGGATAGTACTCCTGGGCGGATGCAATCGGGGCGAGCAGGCTCACGCCGAACAGAACACAGGCAATCCGAAACATCCTGCCCCTCCCTGGACGGATTCTCCGCCGTCGTGATCCCCACGACCGCGCAATTCAGTGAGCGCCGCAGCATCGCCGGATCGAGTTGCCGCGTGGCGCAGCACTCCGCGCAGTCCCGGCGGAACAGCGCCTGCGATGTTCATCGGACAGGTCACTGGAATCCTCAAGCCAATCTGGTTTGCGACAATCCCTAGCATCGCTATTTCTCTCACGAAGCCGGTGCAGTTTGACGCGGGGCCTCGGAATTTGCTCGGAGCCGTGGCAGCGCCTGTTTACATTCGGGATTGCGATCGCACGCGAGCCGTCCGTCGGCCCGCGCCGCAATGCTGCGAAACGCCGGATTGAAAGGCCCCCGATGTTGAAATCCCTGAGTTGTCTCCTGCTGCTGGCCTGTTGTGAAACGTGTCTCGCCGGTGAGCCGGCGGCTCGTCCGCCGTTGCCCACCTTCACCGCTCCTGCGGCAGAATCTGCCGTTGTGCAGCCGTCCGCGCCGGCGACAGTGGCGGCGCCCGTCATGATCGGGACTTACCCGCCGCCCCCGGGACATCCCGGCGGCGTGTGGTATCGCCCGGAAGCGGTCGTGCCTCCGGCCAATGACGGCCTGCACCTGCGGCATCCCTATTACAGCTACCGCCGCCCGTGGTACCCGGCCGGTCCTGCCAGCGTGAACGTGACCATCATTTGGTAGCAGTGATCAGGGGTCAGGGGGCAGGGATCAGCAGATACGATCTCTTGCATTCGGTGCGCTGTCTCCGGCTGTCTGGCCCCAGTCTCCGCAGCCCGCGTCGACTCTGCGGCCTCCCATGTCGCACGACCGGCGGAATTGACTGAACTGCTTCAACCGGTCCGGTCCGCACAACCGATATTCCGAGCACTACATACTGTTCCCGTGCGCCTTGCGCAATGAGGGGGGGCCTCATTCGACAGCGCAGGACGGGGGGGGAAACGGTCTCGCTGAGACCTAGCTGGGACGGCAGGGATGCCGCGTCGTCTCAAGGATGGAGCCGGGAGCCAGCTCGGATGGAAAATGCATTGAGGGGGGCGGTGCGCCGGCGGATTCGCGCGGCGGACGCCGACCACTTGCCGCAAGGTGCGCAGCTCTGGGCGAGGATGCTCGGAGCCGCCTGCCTCATGGCGTCTGTCGTCGGCCAGAACCTGCACGCGCAGTCGCCGGTCCAGGCACCCCCGCGGCTCACCGTGCCCGTCCATGGACACGTGCCGGGTGCGATCCAGGCGCGGCCCCACACTCCGCAAGGCTACGTGCAGCCTGTGGTCGTGGAGATGCCGGCCCCGCCCGACGTCTCGCAGGTGCAGTACGCCGCACCCGTCGCCACCGAGCGCCCGCTTGATCCGCGCATCGCCGCCATGCCGGTCGCCACCGAGCAGATGCAGGTGGTGCATCATCGCAGCCAGCTGCTCATCACGAATCAGCAGACCTGGCGCATCTCCGTCACCGATCCGTCCATCTGTGAAGTTCTGCAGTACAGCCCGACGGAACTGGCCGTCCTCGGCATCGGTCTCGGCACGACCGACGTCTGGCTGTGGTTCGAAGGCAGCAACACG
>JAEUIG010000307.1 GCA_016795125.1 Planctomycetaceae bacterium
ATCGATGGCTGGCGGCAGAAACGGAAAGCGACCTGCTGAGACGCCTGCTGTCGCAGCTTGGCGGCGAATACAGGGACGTCGGTTGTCTGGACGGTCGCACCGGCGGGGAACTCCTGGCGGAATGGCGGAATGATCCGCAGCGCACCGCGAGGATCGATGCTGTGCCGGCATGGCCCACAGAGCAGATGACGGTCGAAGAGCACTCCCAGAATCTGCCGCCGCAACTCGTCGGCGTCCGGCACCTGGGCGCCGTCTCGCCGCTCCTGGCAGGATGGACGTTTTCCACGGATGCCGCTGGCACCAAGCTGGTCGCGTTCGATCAACTGGGACGCCACAGGTGGCAGATGCCCACGACATCGACGGGCGTTCTGCAGGGACGACGGGGCGCCAGTTACATCCGCTACATCACGACGGCGGGCCGATATCTGCTCCTCGTGGTCGAGGACCAGTGGACACTGGTGGATGTTTTCGGCTCCGCGAATGCTCCCACGGTCCTCGGCGGGAAGCGCCTCTATGCGGCCGAAGACAGCGGATCATTCATCCAGAACCTGCCGCGACTGAATCAGCCCGGACGGAATCGGAACCGCACCTGGACCGACCCGCAGGGGGGCGTCTCGCCGCTGGGAAACGTCGGCCCGATCGCCGGCGGCATGTTCGTGTACCAGTCGGGGAGCAGGCTGACGGCCGTCAGCGTCTCCACGGGCGAAGAGTTGTGGACCCACGACCGGCCCGATTTGCCTCCCGGCGGGGACATCGTCTCCGACGAGCACTGCGTCGTCGTCTGGCCGACCGGCTCGACGGAACTGCAATTGTTTCGCGCGGTCGACGGCAGCGAAATCGGTCGCCGCAAACTGCCGCGGAACGTGGCACTGCCGCAACCGGAGGGGTACTGGGGATCGTCGCTGGTCACCGTCAGTCGCGGAATCGACGGCAGCCTGTTGGAACTCGGACTGTTCGATCCTCTCGCGCAGCGACACGTCTGGCAGCGTTCGCTCAACGACGTCACCGACTGGGGTGTGGTCGACGGCCGGGAGTTCTACACATTGCAGAAGGACGGGACGCTGCGAATTCTGGATCACGCGACGGGCGCCGACATTGTTTCACTGTCCCTTTCGGACAGCGCACCAGAAGCCGTGACTGTGTGGGGGGATGCCGACCGGTGGTACGCCGCCACGTATGTCACCCCTCCCGACGATCGGATCATCCTGGAGTCGCAGTTGCCGCAGTCGCCGGGCGTGCATGGCGTGGTGCTGGCGGCCTCCCGGGCGACGGGCAAACTGGAGTGGCGCGTTCCCGTCCAGTACCAGCAATTGCATCGGGAACTCCCTGGCGGATGGCCGATGCTGGTATTAGCGTCGCAAGTCCATTTCCCGGCACGAACCGAGCCGGAACGCAAGTCCAGCCGCATCTGGAACATGCTGCTGCTGGAGAAATCGACCGGGCGTGTGCTGTACGAAACCACCGCCGGTAGCGGCATCGAGCGCTACGGCTGGACGTCCAACCCGGAACAGCACACGATTGACCTGGCCGCCGGGGCGATCAAGGTGTCGCTGCAGTTTGACAAACCAGCTCCGCAGCCGGTTGAGCCGCCTCAGCCAAACCCCGATGGACCATCGGTACCCGGGATGTAGGATACAGCATCGATGGAGGTTGCATTTCGTTGTGAATGTTAAGAATTGATGAACGAAACGTGCCCGAGTGAGCCCGGCAGTGTCCGGCCGGATTGACCGAATTGTCGCAAATACCGGGCGATTTGCGATCAGAGCGACAGAGACAGCGACGATCAGGGGAAAACTCGTCTTGCAAAGAATTGATTAAGTCCAGACAGTAAATGGCACAGCGCCATGACCGACATTTACTGCGGCATGAGTCTGATGCTGGTGCTTTCGGCGGTTGGCTTTCTCGCAACACGCCGTGCGGTTCGCGGTCTCCCCTCGCCCCTGTGCGATCTCCTGGCGTTTCTCATCGTCGGAGCGATCTGTGCCCACATCCGCTGGTTGTGGGACGACATCCGGATGGCACAATGGCTGCCGTTCTCCAACCTGATTGTCGTCGGCAACTGGTATCTTCCGCTGGCCGGGATTCTCGCTGGCCTGGCGTGGCGGCGGATCGAGACCCACTCCGCCCGTCGCTGGGCGGTGTTGCTCCTGCTTCTGGGCAGCAGCATGTACGCCACGATGCAGCCGGTGATGGGCGTGCCACCGAACTGCGCCCACCAATGGGAACAGACCACCAAAGGCCGCCTCTACTACCAGACGACCTCTTCGACATGTTCCGCCGCCGCCGCCGCGACGATCCTCAGCCTGTACGGCATTGCGGCCGACGAGCAGGAAATGGCCGAATTGTGCCTCACGCGCGAAGGGACAACGTGGAAGGGCCTGTACCGCGGCCTGATGCTGAAGACATCATCCAGCCCGTGGAGCGTGCAGGTGTTTCACGGCGGCGTCGAGGAATTGCTGGCGGACAATCAGCATCCCGTCGTGCTCTGCACGCGCCTGTCGGCCGATCACCCGCATGCGCTCATGTATCAGCGGGAATGGGGCTGGATTCCCGGTGCTTCGCATACCGTGGTCGTGATGGCGCACGTGCGGCCGGGCGAGTTCATCGTCCATGATCCCGTGGCCGGGAAGGAAGTCTGGACCGACGCCGACCTCGCGGCGCTGTGGACCGGCGACGGCATGCGTCTCATCGAACGTGGTTACCGGCGCTCGACGGAACCGATCGTGGCCACCAGCACGCTCGTCCGCCCGACCCCCTGAGCCGGCCGATGCGCACGGGCTTCGACCGGTGGCACGCCCAGAGCAACGCGATGGGCGTGGTGAGTACGCCTGTGACGTGACGTATCGGCTCAGACTGCCATTCTTTTCACCCGTCACGCCCTTCCCTCGTCAGGGCGTGCCACCCATCGCGGGACTGGTTCCCGTGAAGGCCGGATCGCGCATTCGCCGAGGATTGCGCCGGCACGATGCGGGTCGGAATCGCCGAAGGTCACGCATGCCGGACGCCCGGCTCTTGCCGCGCCGGCCCCAGATGGTATGAAGTCGTCGGACACGGCGGCAGGGCGGATTCTGCCTGCACCGGTTGTCACGATCAGGACAAGGATACCGCATGCGCGTGCTCGTTACCGGAGGGGCCGGGTTCATCGGCAGTCACATCGTCGACGCCCTGCTGGCCCGCGGCCACCAGTGCGCCGTCGTGGATGATCTGTCCAGCGGATCGCCGGCAAACGTCGCCCAGGGCGTTCCGCTGTACGAACTCGACATCCGGGACGCGGCGCGCCTGTCGCGGGTCTTTGCCGAGTTCCGTCCCGAGGCCGTCTGTCACCAGGCGGCGCAGATGTCCGTCAGCCGTTCGGTCCGGGAACCGGTGTTCGATGCTGAAGTGAACGCGATCGGCCTGCTCAATGTCCTTGGCGCCGCGCACCAGTCCGGCGCGAAGCAGTTCGTGTTCGCATCCTCCGGCGGCGTGCTCTACGGCGATGTCGCAACGCCGGCCGACGAAGAGCATCCGGCCGACCCCATTTCCCCCTACGGCATTACCAAGTGGGTCGGCGAACGCTACCTGCAGTTTTATGCCCGCGAGTTCGGACTGTTCTGCACGGCGCTCCGCTACGCCAACGTGTACGGTCCCCGGCAGAACCCGCATGGGGAAGCCGGCGTCGTCGCGATCTTCTGCAAAAAAATGCTGGCGGGAGAATCGCCCACCATTAATGGTGACGGAAAATACATCCGCGACTACGTCTACGGTCCGGATGTCGCCCAGGCGAACGCCAGGGCACTGGAGCGCACGACCGGTCCGGGGTTCGCCGCCTATAACATCGGGACGGCCGTGCCGACGGACGTGAATGAACTCGCGGCCGGACTGCGCGAGCACTGCCAGCGCCTGCTGAACGACGCCAGATCGAAGTCCGTAATTCCACAACCTCAGCATGGCCCGGCCCGCGCCGGCGACCTGCGTTCGAGCATCGTGTCGGCCGCCAAGGCGCAGCGGGAACTCGGCTGGACCCCGTCGGTTTCGATCCGCGACGGATTGCGGCAGACGGCGGAATGGTTTGCCGCTCATAGCGCAAAATAGCAGCCAGTGATATACTGGCATCATGGCTGACCCCGTGCGGTTGCTGCTGTATTCCGATCCGCTGTTTGAGCGGCACGAAACCGGAGAGCATCCGGAATGCGCGGAGCGGCTGCGCGCGATCCGCCGCCGGCTCGCCGCGTCTCGGCTGCTCGCACAGACGACCGCCGGCACGATTCGGGCCGCCACGGCGGAAGAACTCGGACGCGTACACCCGGCGCCGTACCAGGAGACGGTCCGTGCATTTGCCCGGCAGGGGGGCGGCCACCTCGATCCGGACACCATCGTTTCGCCGGAATCCGCCGATGTCGCCGTCACTGCAGCCGGAACGGCCTGTGCAGCGGTCGATGAAGTCATGGCCGGGCGCGCCGATCGCGCACTGTGTCTCAGTCGTCCTCCCGGACATCATGCACTGCCGTCGCGGGCCATGGGGTTCTGCCTGTTCAACAACATCGCTGTTGCCGCCGCGCACGCCCGCGCCGCGCACGAACTGGACCGGGTGTTGATCGTCGACTGGGACGTCCATCACGGCAACGGTACCCAGGACATCTTCTACGAAGACGGCGCCGTGCACTTCCTGTCGGCGCATCGATATCCGTTCTACCCGGGAACCGGAGCGGCGGATGAAACAGGCAGCGGGCCAGGGCTCGGCGCCATCCACAACGTCCCGCTGAAGTTCGGCATCTCCCGGGTCGGATTTCGCGACGCGTTCCGAAAGGGTCTGGAATACCTGGCCGAGAGGTCCCGGCCGCAGCTCGTCCTGATCAGCGCCGGCTTTGACGCGCATGCCAACGATCCGATCGGCTCGCTCGGACTGGAATCGGAGGACTTCGGCCGCCTCACCGAGGACGTGCTCGACGTCGCCAGAGCGCATTGCGGCGGTCGCGTCGTCAGCGTCCTGGAAGGAGGCTACGGCCTCGACGAACTGGCCGAGTCCGTCGAATGCCACCTGTCCGCATTGCTGAAAGGATCAGCATGACGGCCCCGCGACCGGCGCGCAATCCGTTCTGGGGGCTGGTGGTGCTGTCGGCCGCGGGCTTCTGCATCGGCGTGCTGGCGTACGTCTCTGCAGGACTCGGCGACCGCACGCATCCACTGAACCAGTTCTTCAACCGCCACGGAGCCGCCGTGACCATCGGACTGGCGATTGCCACCGTCCTCTCCGGCGGCCTGGCGCTCCGGGTCGATCGAGTGCAGACACTGCGGCAATCGTCGAAACAGAACGAGCGGAGTGAGGAGTAGGTTGCGTGTCTCGATAGACCGCTGTGGAAAATCGCCATTCGCGTTGGTGCAACCTCCTCACGTTTTGTAGAGTGCTCACGCGGGGAGCACGTCCCCCGGCGGGCGGAAGATCTCCGACAGGTGCAAACGAACGCTCAGTTCTTGACTGGCGCCATTGTGAGCCGTGTCGAAAGTTCCTAGCCTGCAAAATCGCGGCCGAAGTGGCGGAATGGCAGACGCGCTGGATTCAAAATCCTGTGTCCGTAA
>JAEUIG010000352.1 GCA_016795125.1 Planctomycetaceae bacterium
TCCGGCATGACGCGTTATCGCACCGGGGCGCTGTTCGGCGACACCGAAGTCCGGCCGGAGAGCGCCGAGTTCCTCGTCACGCAGTTCAACACGCACAAGGTCGTGCACTCGGTGATTCAACGGGACGGCGCGACGTTTCGCCATATTGCGACGCGCGACCTGTTCATCTCCCCCGACCCGGACTGCCACCCGACCGACGTCATCGAAGACGCCGACGGATCGATCCTGGTGATCGACACCGGCGGCTGGTTCCGCATCGGCTGCCCGACTTCCCAGGTCGCCAAGCCCCAGATCACCGGCGCGATCTACCGGATTCGGAGGAAAGGGACGTCGTACTTGCCGCGACGCTCGCTGCTGGCGGCCATTCCCGCGGGAGAACAAGTGTCGCCCGTGGAGTTCGCAAAGACCTTCCGCCGCTCCGGCGGCGCACTGCGGGGCGCCGTTGTCGATCGGATGGTGGAGGAATCGTCCACCCGACCCAACGACATGATGGACGCGCTCCAGGACATCCTCACCCAGAATGACCCGTCCGAGGACGGCATGAGCGTGGCGGCGTACTGGACGCTCAGCCGCATGAGCGACGACGCCTCGCGGGAGTGGCTGCAGAGGACCGTGAGCAGTCCCGATCATCGGGACCTTGCTCTGGTGTCCATCCGCCAGCTCAGTGGTTTGCCCCTGTCGGACGTGCAGCGTGATGCGCTGTCGGCCGAATTGATCAAGCTCTGCGCGAGCGAATCGTCCGCGATTCGACGCGCGGCGGTGACGGCGCTCGGCCGGATTCAGCCGGCGAACAGGTCGGCAGCCGCCGCGGCGGTCCTGGAGTCGCTGCGCGGACTCCAGTCCGAACGGATGATGGAGCACGCCGCGACCTTCGCACTCATCCAGCTTGCCGACCGGGAGACCGCGGCCGCCGCACTCGCCGATGCCAATCCGCAGATTCGCCGCGCCGCTTTGATCGCCCTCGACCAGATGGACGGCGGCAACCTGCAGCGCGAACAGGTCGTGCCACTCCTCGACACCGACGACCCGATGCTGCAGAAGGCTGTTCTCGATGTCATCTCCCGTCACGACGGATGGGCCGGGGAAGCGTTCGCTCTCGTCCGCGACTGGATCGACGATGCTCAGCCCGACGAAGGCCGGCAGGCAATCCTGCGCGGCTTCCTGATCGCCCGCGCTGCGGAGCCGGACGTGCAGCAGCTGGTGGCCGACTCGTTTTCCAGCGACTCCGTGCCGGCCGGCTCCAAGCTGGTGCTGCTGGAGGTGATGAGCCGCGCCGCCGTCGATGCGTGGCCGGCCGTCTGGAACGACTCGCTGCGTGGCGCCCTCGCGCAATCCGAGACGGACCTGCGGCTGCAGGCGCTCCGCGTCGTCGCGTCCCGCAACCTGGATGCGTTCGATCCGGAACTGACGGCGCTGGCCGCTTCGACGTCCACTGACGCGCGGCTTCGCAGCGAAGCGTTCGCCGCCGTGGCGCCCCGTCTCACCAGCATCAGCGACGAGCTGTTCCAGTTTCTCGCCGGCCGTCTGCAGGACTCCGAGACCCCGGTGATCGACAAATTGCGAATCGTCACCGGGCTGTCACGGGCCCCGTTGTCCGATCTTCAATTGCAGCAACTGGCTGCGGCATTCGAGCCTGCCGGTCCGGCCGTCGCTCCGGCACTGCTGGGCGTCTACGATCGCGACGCCTCCGAAGCTGTCGGTCTGATGCTCGTCAGCCGGTTGCAGGCCAGCCCGAGCGCGCAAACCCTCAGCGCGGGCGATCTCCGTCGCGTCGCCGCCCACTATCCTCCCAGCGTGCTCGCTGCCGCCGCCCCGCTGCTCGCCGCGCTCGAGATCGATGCGGCGCGCAACGCCGCCCGGCTCGACGAACTGGCGGCGACGATCTCCGGCGGCAACGCGGAGCACGGCCGCGAGTTGTTCCACGGCAAGCAGTCCGCGTGCTCGACGTGCCACCGCGTCAATGGCGCCGGCGCACAGGTCGGCCCCGAATTGTCGAAGATTGCCACCATCCGGCAGCCGCGCGACCTGCTGGAATCCATCGTCTATCCGAGCCAGAGCTTTGCCCGCGGCTTTGAGCCGTACAACGTGCTGCTGGCCGACGGCCGCGTGGTCTCCGGCATCATCGCCCGCGAAACGGCCACCGACGTCGTCCTGCGTACGAACGACCTCAGCGAAATCCGCATCGCGCGAACGGCGATCGACGAAATGCAGCCCAGCCAGACGTCCATCATGCCGCAGGGGCTGGAGGGGCGACTCACCCCGGACGAACTGCGGGATCTGCTGGCGTATCTGCAGAGTTTGAAGTAGTTGGTTGTCGGTTGAACGGCGAGCCGGAGGCGAAGCGCACTGCATGGCGAAAAAGAAACCCGTCCGTCGCAAGACCGTCACGAAGAAGGTGCCGGCGCGCAAGAAGCCGGCGAAGAAACCGGTCGCCGGCCGGCGCACGACGCGCGTGGCCAGGAAGCCCGCAAAGAAGAAAATCCGCGGCGCGGCCGATCTCGGACGAGCGCGGGTCAGCGGCACGGCCGAACTCGACCAGTATTTCCTGAAGGACTACGAGGCTCGCCAGGTCTTCGCGTTTCTCGGCGTCAAGACGCTGAAGGAACTCGAAGGATTCTCGTCGCAGGAGATCATCGATCGTTTGACCGCCCCCATGCTGCAGTCGGTCAACCGCATCCGCAAAGCGCTGGCACTGCAGAACCGCTGCCTCGCCGGCGATCAGAATTTCGCCATCGAGTTCAAGCAGCAGATGCAGGCGGCTCTCGGACGCTGATCTCCAGACAACGGCGACCGGCTCAGCGGGGCGGCAGCACCAGCGTCATGCCGGGCCGCAGGCGGCGCGGATCACTGACCGCCTCCCGGTTCGCATCGAGAATGTCCCGCACGGCTCGCGCATCGCCATACGACTTCACGGCGATCTGCTCCAGCGTATCGCCGCGTCGGACCGTGTAGGTCCGAGTTTCCGGTTCCACTGCCGGTGCACTGCTGCGATCCGAGGCGTCCATGGCCGGCAGACCGGTCGCATTGGTCTGCGACACCGGCTGCGCCGGAATGAGCGGCGAACGAGCCGGACGGAAACGCCGCGCGCGATCCGCGGAGGAATCAGCCGGCGTGCCGGATTCCGGGACCGCGACCGGTTCCTCCACCACTTCCTCCACCACGATCTCGCGCGATTGCGCGGCGTCGCCAGGCAATTTGAGCGCCGCTGCGGCGACCGTGCCCGGCACGTTGAGCACCATGCCCACCTGCAAGTCATCCGGCGTCGGAAGGATTTCGCGGTTCGCCTCGAACAGTTCGATGTACCGGCTGTGATTGCCGAGCAGATGTGCGGCGATGCTGCTGAGCGTGTCTCCCGGCCGGACGGTGTACTGCTGCATCGGCGCTGAGATGCGCGCTTCCGGCAGCGGCACAGCCTGCGCTGCATCGCCGGCAGGTTCCGTCGCGACGAGTTCGGTGGGAATCGGTTCGGGAGGACCTGCGAGCAGTTCGCTGCCGCCGTCGCCGCCGGGCAGGATTTCCGCCGGCTCAATGACTTCGGCCGTGGGAGGCGGAGGTTCCGGCGCCGGGGTCGGGTCGGCGTCGGTGTAGGCGTGGACCGGAAGCTGCGCGATATCGGCGTCCAGTTCGGCAGTGCTGTCGAGCTGGAGCAGACGCTGGTCGATGTCGGCCGGCTTGGGAAAGCAGAGCGCGGCGGCGAAGCCCACGATGAGCACGCCGAGCGCGAGGCCAAGCTTGTGATCGCGGTGCATGGGGGCGGTTCAGTCTGACAATGCTGCGGACGGTGTGTCGCGCCGTTCCGCCGTGCGACCCGCGTCGCATCCCGGCCGAACGGCAAAACGCTGCCGCGTCCCTGGCAGTCAGCAGAACGTCTCCCCGCAGCACATGGCCGCCTCGCTCATCGGGCAACCGGGTTGGCTGCGGTCCGGCTTGCGATGCGCCGGTGTCCCGCCGTCGAATTATCGGACGCCCGCGGAAGCCGGAATCAAGGACATGAGGAAATCCGCGGTGGGAACCCCGGATTCATGGACCGGGTGTGGATTCCGCAGATTCTGACGACGTTGCGTTCGTCAGATTCGCTGCCTCGCGCTCGAAACCGCCAAAAGTCCACGAAACTCCCTCAAGTCCGCTTGCCAGCTCTGCGAATGCGAGATCGCGGCGGCCGCGCAGCCGCAACGCATTCGCACGACTGGGATCGGGAATCTCGTAAACCCCATGATCCCAACGGGCTACGACACCCCGCCCGCCGCTGACCGGACCTTCATAGTCGAGGTACGCAACCCGATGGTCCGGGAGCTGTTCCGCGCGACAGGTCCGCCCGGGGGCCGGTTTGTCCAGCAGCCGCCACGTCGCCAGCGTGTCCCCGCTCTCCAGCATGAGGTCCCAGTGCGGGAACGGATGGTCGTGCGTGAGGATGACGTAGCGGGACATGAGCTGCGAAACCGCAAGCGGGTCGGTGAACTTATTCGCAAGTTGAGTTGGGTCGTGACGGCTGTCAAAGCGCTCTTGAGTCGTTTTTCAATCGCCGCTAAGTTCCGCTCCCCTCCTCGGATTCTCAACGATTCTATTCCACGGACTTCCCTTCCGGCACGGCTGGCCCCGACAGTTTCGGAGCTGCTGCGGCCGTTTCCCTTGCGTTCGACACGCAGCACCCTGACGGTGGTTGCATGCGGAATCTCTCCGCCCCGAGCGAACATGGACGTCGCTGCCGGCATCGGCCTGGGCCGACGCGCGCCTTGCTGACCGGACTCATCGGCCTGGCGTGCGGCTGCACGACAGTTCCGCAATTGTCGCACCGGGCCGTCCTGACTCCGGCCGAACAGGCCGGCATCGGCGCGGTGGCGGTTTCCGAACTGCTGGGCACGTCGCCGCTCTCTCAGGATCAACAACAGGCCGCCGTCACGTCGGCCGTTGGTCAGCGGCTGGCGTATGCGTCGGGACGCGGCGACATCAACTGGGACTTCAAGGTGGTGCAGCACGACCGCCCCTGCGCGGTTGCTCTGCCCGACGGCACCGTGCTGATCACCGACTCGCTGCTGGCCCGCTGCCACAGCGAAGCGGAACTTGCAGCCGCCCTGGCCAAGGAGATGGGCTACATGCTGGCCGGCGTCTACCCGCGCGAGGTGGTCGCTCCGCCAGAAGCGGAAACCTATGTGCCGCTGAACCTGGGTCAACTCACGCCTGCCGATCAGAGCACCGCGCGTTCGGACGACATCCAGGCGGCGGATTCCATCGGTCTCTCTCTGCTGGTGACGGCGGGTTACGATCCGAGCGCGGCGATGGTCGCGTGGATGCCGGCCGCCGATCCAACCGCTGCCATCGGCCGTCGTGCTGCGACCAACGCGCATCGCCGCAGCGCCGGGCACGAGCAATCATTCACCAAGTCGCTGACGCAGGCCCGGACCATCTACCAGTCGCATTCGGCGAAGCTCGGCAATGGCCAGGCGCTGGCCTTCACGGCAGTACGACCGCAGCATGATGTCGCGCAGGCGGCCGCCGTGGAATGGGATAATCCCGCACCGTTCGGGACCGCGACCGTCAGCAGCCAGGCTGTCCCGACGCCGACCAGCTCCGGCGGAAACGTCGCGGAGTTCACGTCCGACGGCGAGTTCCTGCCGCCGAGGCTCGACGCGGGGCACCCGGGCGACAGCCACTGGTCGTCCGCGGCCGGGACAACTGCTGTCGGGGAAGGCACAGGGGTGTCTCCCCGGGCCGTCCAGCAGACGTCGTACGAGCAGTTCGACGCACCCGCCGCCGGCCCCGCTCTGCCGTAGTGCATCGGCGTTCGCTGCCGGCGTTCGACGCGATCAAGACGCCACCGGCGGGACGCCAAGCGACTTGCCGCCGTCGATGGCGATGGCAGTGCCGGTGACCAGCATGGCGGCGTCACTCACCAGATAGAGGATCGCGTCGGCGACTTCCTCGGGGGTCACCATTCGCCCCAGCGCACGGGCGATGGGGCTGGCCGCGATGACCCGCCGGGCTGCCGCCTCCGGATCGGCCGCCTGGGCCAGGTCGTCGGTCATGATCCCCGTGCCGCTGACAGGCCCGGGGCAGACGCAGTTCACGCGGATGCGATCGACCGAATGTGACAGCCCGAGACTTCTTGTCAGTCCGACCAGAGCCAGTTTGCTGATCGAATACACCGGATCATGAGCACGCGGCAGCAGGCCCGCATTGCTGGCCGTGTACACGATCGCCCCGCCGCCAGCCCGTCGCAGGTGCGGCACTGCATAGCTTGCGGCAAAAAATGCCGCTTTCAGGTTGGTGTCGAGACACGCGTCCCACTGCTGTTCCGTGATCTCGTCCGCCTGGCCGACCAGCGTGATGCCGGCGTTGCTGACCAGGATGTCGAGCCGGCCCGTCAGGTCGGCGGCGCCGTCGATAAGCCGCTGTAACTGCGGAAGCTGGCAGACATCGCACTCGGACTGCGCGATCTGCAGCTCGCGAAACAGCGAGTCGTTTTCGGACCGGAACACACGATCGCCGACAAAGACCCGCGCCCCGCAACGTGCCAGCCGAATCGCCGTGGCCCGGCCGATTCCATTGGCGCCTCCCGTGACGACGGCGGTGCGACCGGCAAGCTCGTGGACTGGCACGTGGGCTCCTTCAACGAACTGTCACAACTCGATCCAGTGGCAATCGTAACGCCCGGTTCCCTGCACTTCGATGTCGCGCCGGGATGCAGGCATCACGCGCTGTGCTCCACGTTTCGTCCATTGCCTCGTGTTCCTCCACAGTCCGCTGCCGGCAGGAACGCATAGCGGTCGTACAGCGAGCGGAGGCACAGGCGGATGTTCCCCTGGTGGCGGTGAAACAACGCCGGCAGTTCCCCGCGCAGATGGTCGACGTCATCCGGGGCGAGGCGCGCGACGATCGACTCCAGCAGGTCGCTGCTGGTTCGGCAGTCGATCAGAGTCGGCAGCCGGCCGCTGCGGTGGAGCGTGACGACCAGCCCTGCATGTCGGCCCGCTCGACGCTTGAGCAACCGCC
>JAEUIG010000377.1 GCA_016795125.1 Planctomycetaceae bacterium
AGGATTCCAGCCGGCCCGCAGCCGACGAGGGACTGCCGGACTACGAGCCGCTGACGCCCGAACTTGTGGAGGACGAAGCGGTCCGCGGCGACTTCATGCTGCGCTGGTCCGTGATCCTGCTGGCGGTGCTCCTCGGTTGGACGGAGGTCTCCGAATCGCTGACGCTCGTCCGCATCAAGTCCGGACAATACCTGGCGTCGCACGGCTGGCTCCCGCCGCAGAATGACGTGTTCTCGGTGACCGCCGCCGATCAGCCGTGGCTCAACTTCTCCTGGCTGGGAGACCTCCTGCTCGCAGGTGTGCACGGTCTCGGAGGAGACGTGGCGCTCACGGTCCTCGCCGCCCTGCTGGCCGGAGTCAGCTTCTGGTGCGTTTCGTCGTCCGCGCGAACAGGGGTGTCGACCTGGTGGTCGTCGATCTGCACGGTGCTGGCGGCCATCGCGGCGTTTCCGCTCCTGCGACCCGGTCCTGACAGTGTGGCCGTGCTCGGCCTGTCGCTGACGATGCTGCTGCTGATGAAGGGCGAGGAAAAACCCGATCGCGCCCGGTATGTGCTGCTCGTGCCGCTGATGTGGCTGTGGAGCAACCTGGACGGGCATGCGTTTCTCGGGGCGGCGCTCCTGCTGTCGTACGCAATCGGAGACGCATTCGATTCGCGACGGTCCGGCATCGGCGGCAGCGGCAAGGTGTGGATGTTCGCGCTTGCCGGCATTGCGGTGATGTTCGTGCATCCGTTCCACGTCAACGTGGCGCGGGCCGTGCAGCTGTTGTACGTCGTCGAACCGTCGCAGCAATTGCAGTACGCCGGCGAAGGGCGCGAGTTCGCATTCCTCTGGCGACGGCTGGCAGACCGTCAGGTCTGGCAAAACTTGAACGTCTTTGCCCTGGCCGGAGTCCTCACGGCAGTCGCCGCGATTCTCGCGATGGGACTGAACCGCAGGCATGTGCGCATCAGCCATCTGCTGGTGTGGGTGGCCATGCTCGGCCTGGCGTTGATCTCGATGCATGCGCTGGCGGCGGCCGCGGTGGTGAACGCCGTGCTCGCATCGGTCAACGGTCAGGAGTGGTATCGCCGCAGCTTCCGTCAGAACTATTCCGTGGAATCGGCCGAACTGCTGTTTTCTCGCGGGGGGCGAGCCATCACCGTGATCGGCCTGTTCGCCCTGGCCTACCTGGCGGTGAGCGGCCGGTTGATGGGGGCCGACGGGCGACGCATCGGCATGGGCTGGGATGACGAGATCGCGACATCGGTCGCCAGCTACAAGGAGGTCGTGGCGGACTCGTACGACGACCGGGCCTTCAACTTCCTGCCGATGCAGGGAGACGTGCTGATCTGGAACGGGCAGAAGCCGTTCGTCGATTCGCGGCTGGGGATGTATGGCTCCGCCAATCCGAACATCGCAGAACTGCACCGCAAGGTGCGCCTGGCGCTCCGGCAACGGGTGGCCGGCGACGAACGGACCGGCCAGCGTTCGGTGTGGCGCGACGCGTTCGAGAAGTACCAGGTATCTCACGCGCTGCCGCGGCTGTCCGGTCGGCGGCCGGACTACGAGACCTTTTTCGATCTGGTGACCGATCCCGAACGCGAGTGGCAGCTCGTGCATCTGGGAGCGGCGACCGCTGCGCTCTATCACGTCAGCCCGACCGACAAGTCGCTGTCGGATTACCTGCAGGCGCATCGGGGAGCCGACTTCCTCCGGCAGGCGTTTCCCACGGACCTCAAGGAAGACCCCGCCGCGCTGCCGCCACTCGCTCCGCCTCGCGAACCGACGTGGTACGACCGCGTGCTGATTCTGCCCCAGGACACGTTGTCCAACGACGTGCAGCTCGCGCGGCACTACGTGCAGCTGCGGAGCCTGCTGGCGAATCGGATTCCGGCGGATATTTCCGTGTCCTTGTCGATGCTGGCCATCCGCCACGCCCGGAAAGGACTTGCCAGCGACCCGAACTCCGCAGACGCCTACCACGCGCTGGCGGCTTCCTACCTGGGACTGTCGGAGTTTGAGCGGTATCTCGATTCGACGGGCCAGGCCGTCGGCCCGATGCGGATCCGGCAGGCGCTCGCCTCCCTGCATCATGCGGCGGTCTGCAACCCGGACGACGCCAACGTGCAGATGACCCTGTTCCAGGTACTGTTGTCGCTCGGCAAGCCTGACCTGGCGCTGCCGCACCTGCTCGAAGTCGAACGCATCACGGGCTCACTCACCACGGCCACACCGGACAGCGAAGCGGGACGAGAGGAAGCCGAACGCAACCGCGAGCTGAAGACACAACTTTCCACGCAGATCGAGACCGTCACGAAGGAACTGCGGCAGTCGCTGCTCACGGACGAAAAAGATAACAATCGAATGGACGTCGTGCAGTCCGCACTCAATCGCGGGTTGCCGGGCGAGGCCCTCCGCCTGCTGGAAGAGGATCAAACGGTCGTCGCGCAGAATACCAACCTGCAGATGCTCGTGGCCGACCTGGAACTGGACGCCGGCCGCACCGACGACGCCGTGACGCAGCTGGAGTCGCTGTCCGCCATCATGCTGCAGCAGAATCCGACGGTCGCCGGCCGCTGGCGGAATGCAACCGCGCTGGCCAACATCGCCGCAGGGAATTACGAACGCGCACGAACCCTGCTGACCGAAGACATCGATGCCGCGACCTCCATGCGGCTCCAGGCGGTGATCGGAACCAGTCCGGCGCCGATCTCGACGGTCCCCTTCACGCATGCTCCCTCGGTCATCGCCGACGTGCGGGCGCTGACACGCACGACGCTGTTCGCCGATCTGCTGTTCGGGTATCCGCAGCAGATCAATCGCGACCAGTTCATGCTCGCGGCCTGCGACCTCGAAGATGGCCGTAACATAGCGGCGGCCGAGCGGCTGGACGAAGTGCTCGTGCGGGATCCCGAAGCGGACCTGCGGACGACCGTTGTGTTCTACCTGTCGGCCTTGAATGATCGCGCCGTGGAGTTCGCCAGGCCGTCGGAATCGATCCCAGTCTGGGGCGGCATGTTTGCAGACGACGCCGAAGGAGCCACAACGTCCGCAGCGGAAACCCCGACGGAGTCCCCCGAAACGAATCCGGCTCCCGAATCGGAGCCGGTGAATGACACACCCGCTGGCGACGACGCGGGTTCTCCCACTCCACCTCCCGCCTCCGAGCGGCGCGAGGCCGGTGACGCACCGTGACACTCGGTTCGCGGTCGCCTGCCGGGAAGTTGTACAAAGCCGGGTCAGCGTTTCATCGTGATCCCTTCTGCTCAAACTCGATTGACACTGGCTTCGACTGCGGCCCTTCGCCCTGTGCTGCTGCTGGCCGGCCTGTTGACGTGCGCCGGCTGTCCTGGCCAACCTCCGCCACCGCCGCCGACGGCCTCTCCCTTCCAGGGGGCCGACGTCGCCGTTGCAGTTCCTGCGGAACTGCGACTGGGTGACTACTGGAGCCTGCAGCTCGATGAATGGAAAGCGGCCAGCGGCGCCGACTGCCGCCTGACCGACGCCGATCCGGCCAGCCCGGTTCCGCCGGAAGGCGCGGCACTCGCGATTTTCCCTCTCGGCCGCACCCCGGACCTCCTCGCGGCGGGGTGGCTCGCGCCGCTCACCGACGATGACGCGCTCATCGACTGGGACGACTCGCTGCGCGGTTTGCGAAACGGCGTCGCCAAACCTGGCGGCGAGCCTGGGCTGATCCCGCTCTCCTGTCCCATCCTCGCCTGCTATTACCGCGCTGACCTGCTCGAAGCGGTCGGACGTCAGCCCCCGAAAACGTGGGAGGAGTACCACTCCCTGCTGGCCGACCTGTCGACCTGGTCGAACGGACTGCCGGCGCTCGAGCCGTGGAGCACCGAATTCCGTAGCACAATGCTGCTGGCGCGTGCCGCTCCCTACGCGCTGCATCCGGATAATGTTTCCATGCTGCTCGACCTCCAGAGCGGCGCGCCGTTGATCGGCGAGGCTCCGTTTGTCCAGGCGCTGGATGACGGCCTTGCGGCCATCAAGCAGCTCGATCCGCGCTCGCTCGAAATGTCGCCGCAGGACTGCTGCCGGGCCGTGTTGAGCGGGCAGGCGGCGCTGGCGATCGGCTTCCCGCCCACATCGGCGGATGCTCCTGAACAACGCAGTGACCCGAACACGCTTGTCGGAACCGTGCGCCTGCCGGGAGCGTCGAGAATTTACGATCGCTCCAGCAGTGCCTGGACGCCGACGGCGGATGGATCGCCATCGCAGGTGACGGTGGTTGGTTTCACCGGTTACGCGGTCGGCGCGTCGCAAGGCGTCGACGACACGACGCGTCATGCGGCGTGGAACCTCTGGACCGAGCTGCGGAAACCGACCGGGCAGGACGACCTGCCGTTCGGCGTCGCGGTGTGCCGCGCCGGCGATGTCGCCGCTGCCGCTCGCCAGCCGGCCGGCGGATTTACGGCCTCCGAATGGCGCCGCCACGTGGAGGAGACCACGGCCGCGTTGCAGGAAACGCGGGTGCTCCTCGAACTGCCGTTGCCCGAGGCGTCGCGATTCCGCGAGTCGCTGGCGCGCCGCGTTACGCAGGCAATCGAGGGAACGTCCACGCCCGCTGCTGCTCTGGAACAGGCGGCGGCGGACTGGCAGTCGCTGATTGACGAACTCGGCGACCGCCGCGTCGTCAGCGTCTACCGTCAATGTCACGGCTTGTCGCCGGAGTGAGTCACGTCAACATTGGCAGATTAAAGTCCAGGGGTGCAGCCGGGTGCCACTGGCTTCGCCAGGGCATGTTACATTGGGTGCTGGATTCCGATTGCACTGGCAGAGCCAGTGGCACCCGAAAGCCGGACTGTGATGCTGCATGCTGCCATTGGGAACTGTGTATCTGGTCGGAGCCGGTCCCGGCGATCCGGGACTGCTGACGCTGCGCGGCCGCGAATGCCTCGCCCGCGCCGATCTCGTGCTCTACGACGGTCTCGTCCATCCTCTCGTCCTCCGGCACGCGCGCGGAATCGCACAGCGCACGGCGCGCGCAGCAGGGCCGGGCGGACTCCGGCTCGATCAGGCGGAGATCAATCGGCAACTGATCGACGCGGCCCGCCGTGGATTGACCGTCGTGCGGCTGAAAGGGGGCGATCCGCTGATCTTCGGTCGCGGCAGCGAAGAGGCCCACGCACTGGCGGAAGCGGGCGTTCCGTTTGAGATCGTTCCGGGAGTGACTGCGGCCACGGCGGCCGGCGCCTATTCCGGAATCTCATTCACGCAGCGGGACACGTCGTCGGCCGTGGCATTTGTCACGGGTCACGAGGACCCCGGGAAGCCGGCGTCGCTGCTGGATTACGACGCGCTCGCCCGGTTTCCCGGAACGCTCGTGTTCTACATGGGGTTGCATCGCGTGGCGGCCATTGCCGACGCATTGATCGCGGCGGGCAAGCCGCCCTCGACGCCTGCGGCGGTCGTCTCGCGCGCCGCGACGCCGTTGCAACGTACGGTCGTGTCCACCCTCGACAACCTCGGCAACGATGTTGCCTCGGCCGGGCTGCAGCCGCCATCGCTGGTGATTGTCGGAGACTGCGTGACGCGGCGCGAGCAGATCGCCTGGTTCGAAAAGCGACCCCTGCTGGGTCAGAGAATCGGCATCCCGCGCCCGGAAGGCCAGGCCGACCCGGTCATCGAGTGCTGCTTCGAACTCGGCGCGGAGCCGGTGTTGATGCCGCTGATCCGCATCCTGCCGCCGGCCGACTGGACCGCGGTCGACGCGGTTCTGCAGCGTCTCCACGAGTTCGACTGGCTGGTCTTCACCAGCGTCAATGGCGTCGAGCAGTTCTTCGGACGATTATGGGCACAGGGCGGTGATGCGCGGAACGTGGGGCGCCTCAAGCTGGCGGCCATCGGCACCGCCACGTCCGAAGCGCTGGCCCGGCGGCAGTTGCGGGCAGACGTTGTGCCCGAATCGTTCCGCGCCGAAGAGCTGGGGGCGAAGCTGGGTCCCCTGGTGCAGGGTCAACGCGTCCTCTGGGCGCGCGCCAGCCGCGGACGCGACGTCCTGCCGACGCTGCTGCGCGAAGCCGGCGCGACGATGGAAGAGGTCGTCGTCTATCAGAACATCGACGCCGACGCGCTGCCGGAACCTGCCGCAGCTCTGCTGGAAGCCGGCCAGCTCGACTGGATCGGCCTCAGCAGCCCGTCAATGGCGACCCGCCTGGCCACGCTGCTTGGGCCGGCTGCGCGGGCGGCGCTCGGCCGTACCACGCGTCTGGCGGCGATCAGTCCCGTGACGGCCGAGGCGGCTGCAGCAGCCGGACTGCCGGTCGCAGCCGTCGCCGACGTTTTCACCTGGCAAGGCCTGTTGGACGCCATTGTCGCCGCCCGACGCGGCTGATCTCCGCGACCATTGCTGACCTTCGACTTCTGACTTCCGACCTCTGGACCTGCCCGGTGGCACCCTGCCGCGCGGCGGACTATTATCCGGGACCGACCCGAATTTCTTGTCGAGCACGATCGCGATGAAAATCCACGAATATCAGGCCAAGCAACTCTTCGCCGCCGCCGGCGTCCCTGTTCCGAAAGGCATCGTCGCCCGCACTCCCGACGAGGCTGCTCAGGCCTACAAAGAGGTCGGGACCGGCGTCGCCGTCGTGAAATCGCAGATTCATGCGGGCGGACGGGGCAAGGGGCGCTTCAAGGAACATCCCCAGCAGCCCGGCGTCGTCCTCGTAAAGTCGGCCGACGAAGCCCGGCAACATGCGCAGCGGATGCTCGGCAGCACGCTGGTCACGATCCAGACGGGGGCCGAAGGCAAGGTCGTGCACACGCTGTTCGTGGAGCAGGGGCTGGAAATCGCCCGCGAGCTGTATTTCGGCATCGTCGTCGATCGCGAAGTCGGCAAGCCGGTGATCATCGCCTCGTCGGAAGGCGGAATGGCGATCGAAGAGATTGCCCACGATCATCCGGAAAAGATCGTCCGCGAGCACTTCGACCCGGCCCTGGGGCTGCAGCCCTACCAGGCCCGCAAGGTCGCCTATGCCCTCGGGCTCGACGCCACTGCTGTCCGCTCGGCCGAGTCCTTTCTGCCGAAAGTGTGCAAGTTCTTCGTCGACTCCGATTCCAGCATGACGGAGATCAATCCGCTCGTTGTCACCAAGGAGGGACAGCTCCTGGCGCTCGACGCCAAGGTGACGTTCGACGACAACGCGATGTTCCGTCACAAGAGCTTCGGCGAGCTGCGCGACCTCAATGAAGAGGAGCCGACGGAAGTCCGCGCGCAGGCGGCGGGGCTCAGCTATGTGAAGCTGGACGGCACGATCGGGTGTCTGGTCAACGGCGCTGGCCTCGCGATGAGCACGATGGACCTCATCAAGCTCCACGGCGGCGAGCCGGCAAACTTCCTGGACGTCGGCGGCGGCGCGAACGTCGATCAGGTGACCGAGGCGTTCCGGATCATCCTCGCCGACAAGAACGTGAAGGCGATCCTGATCAACATCTTCGGCGGCATC
>JAEUIG010000405.1 GCA_016795125.1 Planctomycetaceae bacterium
CGGCCCAGACGCTGGTGGTCAAGGTCGGGACGAACGTTCTGGCGCGGGCCGACGACACGCTCGACACCGACCGGATCATGGCAATCGCGGCGCAACTGCGGCGCGTCATCGAAACCGGCCGCAAGGTGGTGCTGGTCTCCAGCGGCGCCGTCGGCGCCGGCATGGGCATCCTGGGACTGAAAAAGCGACCGACCGACCTGCCGCATCTGCAGGCCGCCGCCGCGACAGGCCAGGCCCACCTGATGCGGCAGTGGAACGAAGCGCTGCAGCAGCATGGCTACCACGCCGCGCAGATTCTCTGCACCGCCAACGACTTCCGGCATCGCACCCGCTACCTCAACATCCGCAACACGATCAACACGCTGTTCGAGTACGGCGTCGTCCCGGTCATCAACGAGAACGACACGGTCAGCATCGAGGAGATCAAGTTCGGCGACAACGACCGGCTCGCCGCGATGGTCACCAACCTGATGCACGAGCCGCTGCTGGTCATCCTGTCGGTCATCGACGGACTGTACGACCGCGACCCGGAAGCGCCGGACGCGAAGCTGATCCACGTCGTCGACGAGTGGAAGGACGAACTGCTGGGCCTGGCATCGGTGAAGAAGTCGGCGCGCGGCAGCGGCGGCATGCAGTCCAAGCTGGAATCGGTGCGAACGGCGACGGCCGTTGGGGAATGCGTCATCATCGCCAACGGCACCGACCCGGCGATCCTCGACCGGATTCTGAGCGGCGAAGAAGTCGGCACACTGTTCCTCGCGAAAGGCGTCGACATTCCGGCGTGGAAGCGGTGGATCGGGTTCACCGTGCGGCCGAAAGGCCGGCTGCACCTGGATGGAGGCGCGGTGCGCGCCATCGAGCAGCAGGGGAAATCACTGCTGGCGGCCGGCATCGCACGGGTGGAGGGTCGATTCGACAAGGGGGAAGTCGTGTCGCTGATCGATCCGACCGGGTTGGAGTTCGCGCGCGGGCTGACCAACTACGACTCACCCGTCACCGCCAGCATCGCCGGCAAGCGGACCGGAGACGTGAAGCAGATCCTCGGCGGAGTGCCGTACGTGGAGGTGATTCACCGCGACAACCTGGTGGTGACGCGGTGATGCCTCCCGCGAACGGGAAAAACAGGAGGCAACAGAGAAAACGGAGGAGGGCCTCAGCGGGCCTGTTGATAAGAGCGAGTCAATTGCGGCAATGAACTCGACTGTGCCAACGTTCCATTCATGGTCCCCTCCTCTACCCGCCGGATCGTCGGTCGCGCTGCGTTAGTCGCTGTGGTTGTGGCGGCAATTCCGGTGTGGTGGCTGGGATTTCTGGTGTGGTCTCAAGCGATGTTCTCCGCGGGCTGGATGCCGCCGGCCATCCATGATTCTCCCCTCATTCAGTTGCCGTGGCTACCGGCAGCCTGGGTCATCAACGAAACGGATGGGTGGTGCAAGGATATCGTTGCCTGGAGCATCGATATTGGCAGTTGGATTGGCGAGTCGCTTCGCAGACGACATCCAACCTGATCGACTTTGAACCAACACGGCACGAATAGCACGACGAAAAGAAAGTAAACTCAACGGCCTCCAGCGCCTCCTCCGTTTTCTCTGTTACCTCCTGTTTTTCCTTTCACGGTCAATCCAAAATCCGAAATCCAAAATCCAAAATCGCCGCGGCCTGTGTCGTATTCGCGATCGTGCTCGCGCTCTATTGGACGTTCCGCGACTGGCTCACGCTCGCGGCCCTCGCGGAACGTGAGGCGGAACTGCGGGCGTATCAGCAGGAGCACTGGCTGCTGCTGTACGCGGCTGCCTTCGCGCTGTACGTCGCTGTCGCCGCGTTCTCGATCCCGGCCGCGACGGTCCTCACGCTTGTCATCGGCTGGCTGTTCGGCTTTCGCTGGGGACTGCTGCTGGTCAGCTTTGCATCGACAGCGGGCGCGACGGCGGCGTTCCTGATGAGCCGGTACCTGCTGCGGGACTACGTCGCCACGCGATTTCGCGAATGGGTGCCTCGCGTGACCACGGCCTTGGAGCGGGACGGTCCGCTGTACCTGTTTGCAATGCGACTGACGCCGGCCGTCCCCTTTTTCGTGGTCAACCTGGTGATGGGCCTGACCGGCCTGCGCACGCGCACGTTCTGGTGGGTCAGCCAGCTTGGCATGCTGCCGGCGACGGCGATCTTTGTGTACGCCGGCTCAACCGTACCGAACCTGCAACATCTCGCCGAACGGGGACCGCAGGCCATCATCACCTGGCCGCTGGCAACGGCATTCGTGCTGTTGGGAGTGTTTCCGTTTGTGGCGCGGTGGGTTATGAAACGATGGACGATGGACGATGGACGATAGACAAGGGGTCGCCGCTGCTTTTTGCCATCGACCATCCCCCCTGATCCATCTACCATCGTGGATGCGTTCGGGGTACACTCGGGAAACAGTGCAAACGCTTGTGACTGCCGGGACCAAGAAATGCTGCCGCCGAGCAAAACTTCCTGCGACGCAACAATCCGAATCGGCCGCCGGAACTGGCTGCTGACGGCCGGAATGGGCGCGGTCGCCGGACTCGGTTTGCCGGGGCTGACGACCGCGGGGACGGCACCGGCCGGGACGCGGAAAGCCGTGATTGCCTTCTGGCTCTCTGGCGGTCCCAGCCATATCGACATGTGGGATCCCAAGCCGGACGCCCCGTCGGAAATCCGCAGTCCGTTTGCGACGATCTCGACCTCCGTGCCGGGAGTGCAGTTCACTGAGCACTTGCCGCTGCAGGCGTCCATCGCCAACAAGCTGTCGGTGCTGCGGGCCGTTGACTGCTCGGCCAGCAACCACACACCCATCACGATGCAGGCCTGCAATCCGCTCGCCCGGCGGACGGACGACGGTCGCGACGGCGACGGCTATCCCTCGCTGGGATCCGTCGCCGCTAAGTTCCGCGGGGCGAACCACCCCGACCTGCCGGCATTCGTCGGGCTCGCCCCCAGCTGGAAGGCCGACGTGTGGGGCGCGGGACACCTGGGGCACACCTACGAGCCGGCGCAGGGACTGGAACTGACCGGTCGGTTCGCGTTCCCTGAGGGCGTCACGGCGCCTCGGCTGTCGGACCGGGCGCTGCTGCGGCAGGAGTTCGACCGCCTGCGGGGGGACCTTGACCGCGGCGACGTCATGGGCCGGATGGGGGAACACGCACGGCAGTCGTACGAGATGGTGGCGGCGGGAACCGTGCAGCGGACGTTTGATGTCGCGAGCGAATCGGACGCGATGCGCGACCGGTATGGCCGCAACAGTGTCGGCGAGAAGGCCCTGCTGGCGCGGCGGCTGGTGGAAGCCGGCGTGACCTATGTGCACGTCAGCGGCGCGTGGGGCTACTTCGATCATCACGGCGACAGCGTGAAGTGGGGCGGCATCGAGAAAGGGCTGAAGCCGGCGCTGCCGGACATCGATCGCGCGCTGTACGCACT